>CALISP010000149.1 GCA_938041705.1 uncultured Cocleimonas sp.
CTCAGGGCATTTTTGATCTAAATCACTCTCCCAAGCGTCCAAAAAAGGTCATTCTGGCAGATTCAGATAATGCAATATTAGGCTTTGAATTATACGCGAGAACAACCAACATGCGTGTTAAATCAGACTCGTTTGGAGTAACACGATGCATGGAATTTATGCCACGAAATAATACTAATGCACCTTCATCCATTGATAATGTTTTCGGTTTTATATCTCCATCTAAAACCTGATCAACAGCATCAAAATTCATTTCACCTGCATCTGCATTTCTTACGTTTTTAACGTATTCGAATTCTCCACCTTTTAAAGCAGCTTGCACCATCAAAGTAATAGCGAATGATGAATTATCAAAGTGCCAGCCTAACTCTTGACCTTTTTCGGCGTAGTGTAAATTTATTGACGAAAGTGGATCGGCATATGGATAAAGCGCTCTTTCTGCAAATACATGACACAAAAAGTCTTTAAATTCTTGCGAATCATAAAGCGTTCTCAAAGGAGAGCCTGCTGCAATGACATCATCTGTAATACACCCTTTAGATGACTCTACTTGGCGGTTATAGGCATGATTTTTAGGGTATTTATCTTCTTGTGGCGAGAGAAATACATTATGTAAACTGCGTTTAAAAAAGGCCTGATCGCGTTTCTCAACACCTTCTTGACGAATCAATTCCAATGCATCGGAGCTTAGAAAATCAGGCATGCTTAACACGCCATTTTCTACAACCGCTTGGCGTGATTGCTCTTGAAAGGTTTTATCCGTAATGGGGTAATCTTGAAGATTAATGATTTGAGTTAGATTCACGTTTTTCTCTTAAAAGCCTGATTCTGAGAGTATAGAACACACCCCTCCTACTTTTAGTTACTTTTATTAGATTTTAGAAAGTATTTTAGAAAGTATTTTAGACCAGAAGGATCGGCGTTTTTGAGAGAATTTAAACAGCTGAATGAATGCTTTTCTTTGCTGTTGCTTGGCTACACTTATAGGATTGTCTTTACTGAGCCATGCGTTTTGTTTTGGATCGGCACCGTGTTCGAGTAAAAGACGAGCAATCTCCAGTTGGTCAAATTGAACACTTTCGATCAGCGCAGTCGTCATCAACTCTGGATGTTCGTAGTTAACATCTATGCCTTCGCTGACGTAGTATTTCACCAGATCAATATCACCCGCTTGAACAGCAACCAACATTTCTTTCCAATCACCCCCAGACATAATGACTTCCTTTAGTTTTATTCACTGAATTACTAATACTTTAAAAGTATAAAAGACACCCCCCAACTTTTAACTCTTTTTAAATAGTCATATTCTTTTTATATATTAAAAGAATATGCAATAAGTAGGGAGGTGTCTTTTTAGAGTAGTTAGAATTAACATACTTGTTGTAATTAATCTTTTTTCATCAAATGCTCATAACGCGCTTCATCTTGTTGTGTAAATGCAGTTTTATAATCTTCCATGTTCTGTTTAAGCATGCGATCAAACTCAGCCGTAAAAAATTCAGTCGCACGTTCTAGCTCGGCTTCATATGCATCTTTATCTTCTGCTTGTGATGCTACAACAAAGGCACTAAAACGCGCCGTTGCAAATAACATTGATGAACCAACAAAACTAGGTTCTTTACTTTCACATTCATTATTTGCAATATCTATAAACTTGTCAGCAAGGGTATAAAAATCTTTGTCTTGTGCTTTTTTTTCTACTTCATCCATGTCTTTTCCACTTTCTCTTAAGTTAATCAATTTAAACAATATCTTAAAATATAACGCGCAGTCGCTCTGTGTGCCAGAGTAAATGATAAAAACATGGTTTTTAAGTCCATTTAAGTTTGTATTTTTTGTTTTTAAAGGCATTAAATTAAAAAAAGAAATTAATCAGAAGGCGATTAACCACAAACCTTTACGGATAAGCACTACGGCAGTACAATACGCCCGCTTAATTCCTCAGCATTTTCTAATTGCTAGATTAATTGCAATGCAATTGACTGAGATTTACTAATTTTAAAAATCTGCAATATCGCAGGTTTTAGTTTTTTGGAGACTTTATCGTGGCTATCGAACGCACTATTTCTATTATCAAACCTGACGCTGTTGGCAAAAACGCAATTGGTGACATTTATTCTCGTTTTGAAAAAGGCGGATTAAAAGTTATTGCTGCTAAAATGAAGCAACTTTCTCAAGCTGATGCAGAAGGTTTTTACGCTGTACACAGTGAGCGCCCTTTCTTTGGTGACCTAGTTTCTTTCATGACTTCTGGCCCTGTTATGATTCAAGTTCTTGAAGGCGAAGACGCAGTTAGCAAAAACCGTGAGTTAATGGGTGCTACTAACCCTGCAGAAGCAGACGCTGGAACTATTCGTGCTGATTTCGCTCAAAGCATTGATGAGAACGCAGTTCATGGTTCTGACAGCTTAGAGAATGCACAAATCGAAACTGATTACTTCTTCTCTACTGATGAGATTTGTCCTAGAAAACGTTAATTCGTTTTCTTAGATATCTTTCATTAGATATGACAGTATTAGACATTAATTTTTTATAAGATAAGCAGACTGAAATACAAAATATGCAAAAATCTGAAAAAATTAATCTTCTGGATTACACCTCAGAAGACTTAAAGGCTTTTTTCCTGGAACGCGGAGAGAAGCCTTTTCGTGCCACTCAAATCATTAAATGGATTCACCAGCATGGTGTTAGTAATTTTGATGATATGAGTAATGTTAGTAAAGCGTTGCGTGAAGAACTCGCTAGCTTTGCTGAAATTCGTGCTCCTGAAATTGCGATTGATGACAAATCGAAAGATGGTACACACAAATGGTTATTGCGTTTAGATGATGGCAATTGCATCGAGGCTGTGTTCATCCCTGAAGATGGTCGCGGTACTTTGTGTATTTCATCACAAGTAGGCTGTGCTTTAGATTGCACTTTCTGCTCAACTGCACGTCAAGGTTTTAACCGTAATCTCACCGTTGGTGAAATTATTGGACAACTCTGGTTAGCAAAAAACATTTTACAACCTAATCCTGAAGATGACCGCGTTATTACAAACGTAGTGATGATGGGAATGGGTGAACCACTGCTCAATTTTGAGAAAGTGGTTAAAGCTATGGAACTCATGTTAGACGATAATGCTTATGGCTTGAGCAAGCGTCGTGTGACATTGAGTACGTCTGGTGTTGTTCCAGCACTTGATCGTTTAAAAGATCGCATTGAAGTAAGCCTCGCGATTTCATTGCATGCACCTAACGATGCATTACGTGATCAATTAGTCCCAGTAAATAAAAAATACCCGATTAAAGTTTTGCTAGATTCATGCAGAAACTTCATGGAAGGCAAAGCCAATCGAGAAAAAATCACCATTGAATATGTAATGCTAGATGGTGTGAATGACAGCGATAAGCTTGCACGTGAATTATCTGTGTTATTAAAGGATGTACCTTGCAAGGTGAATTTGATACCATTCAATCCATTCCCTGACACACGTTATAAACGATCTTCTAATAATAGAATACACCGTTTTAGGGATATTCTGGAAGATGCAGGACTAATTGTGATGACCAGAAAAACCAGAGGCGAAGACATTGACGCTGCATGTGGGCAACTTGCAGGAAAAGTTAATGATAAAAGCCGTAGAGATATTCATTTTGCTAGAATTGAATCATAATTTTTAACTTATAGTTTAAGATAGTCTTTCAAAACTTAGGTAAAAATTATTCAAAAAACTGCTTAAGGGGATTTGCATGAGCAATAACAATAAAACGCCTTTAACCATATTAATCACTTCGCTAGTCTCTAGACCAGTTACTAGAATGTGCACCTTACTGTGCTTCTCTTTTATTCTTGTTAGTTGTTCCAGCGTAGGGGGTGTAAAAAGCAATAAAGCATCTAATTTTAATGCTGATCTAGGTATTCGTTATTTGCAAAATGGTCGATTAAAACTAGCCAATGAGAAATTACTTAAAGCATTAGACCAAAATCCTAATTCACCTGTTGCCAATCACTATTTTGCAATATTACAACAACGCTTGGGCAATACTGACAAAGCAAGACAGTACTTTAAAAAATCAGTTAATCTAAACCCTAAGGATCCTGAAATTCGAAATAACTACGGTTCATTTTTGTGTGATAACGGACAACCTCAGGCAGCTATTCAACAATTTACATCTGCGATTAATGATCCTTTATATGCTACTCCTGAATTTGCCTATACCAATGCGGGTATTTGCTTAAGAAAGACGGGCAATGATACAAAAGCAGAAGAATATTTTCGTAATGCTTTAAGGAAGAAATCAGCTTTCCCATCTGCCCTTTTAGAGATGGCTGGACTTTACAGTGACAGAAAAATATATCCTAGAGCTCAAGCATTTATGTCTCGCTACGAAAGTGTTGGTAAATCAACGCCTAAGGCATTAGAGCTTTGTACTATAATTAATCAGAATATGAATGATATTGCTAAATCAGAGAGTTGCAAAACAACGCTTTTGCGAATATTCCCTGAAAGTGCTGAAGCACAAAGAGTGAACTAGCGCCATGAAAACCGCTACACACTTTTATGATTATCCAAAATACTTATGAGTTTCCATCATTCATCAACCCCAATAAGAATGAAAACGTAATGGCCAAAGAGAAAAACAAAACAGAGCTTCCAAAAGTTATGGAAGGCGAACTGCAAGCTCGTTTAATTAAATTACGCGAAGATGCAGGTCTAGATGTGTCTCAAATGGCTGATGCGCTCTGCCTTTCTGAAGATGTGATAAAAAACCTTGAAAGTGAAGCTTTTGATAAGTTAGCAGAACCTCCTTATGTGCGAGGCTATCTTCGGAATTACGCTAAATTAGGTGATGAGGACGCTAGTGAATTAATTACTCGATACGAAGCACTTCGTGGAGCTGATGCAGCTGAACTTGACTTTCAGATCAAATCTTCAAAGACTATTAATGCATCATCACAAAAACGTCTATCTCCTGTATGGGGACAAGTAATTCTTCTAGGAATGCTGCTTGGTGGTATTGCCTTATTGGCTTCAATTCCTTCAGTGAACACTTGGGTTACAGAGAAATGGGATAGTTTTTCATCTCAGTTAAAACCTTCTAATGCAGTAAATAACCCATCATTACTTGGCGAACTCCCTGTGCCTGCTCCATTACCCGAAGATGAGGCAGCGATAGAAAAAATAGCAAACAACAATACTAATACTGCAACATCAACGAATACAGACACTCAAACTAGTAGTCAAAGTTCAGCACCAGAAACTACATCAATCGACGGTTCTGCATCAAATAATACTGAATCAGCTAATACAAATGCACCTACTACTGAAGAATCTGCAAACGCTACAAGCACTTCAGAAAACGACGCTAGTACAACAACGGATGCTACACAGACTGATGCAAGTACCGAGGAAGTCGCAGCAACTAATACCACTGAAGAAGTAGCCCCCGTCTCTTCAAATGAGCTTATCGATATCAAACTTGTTTTTAATAAAGAGGTTTGGTTACGCATCAAAGATAAAGATAATAAAACTGTTTTTGAAGGTTTGAATAGAGCGGAAACTGAAAAGAGTATCGAACTGCAAAAGCCTCTCACATTTAGAGTTGGTAACGCGCAAGGCTTATCTTTATTCATTGATAATAAAGCCGTTGATATAAGTACATATATTAATGGCAGTATTGCTAATTTCACCCTAGAATAATCATTTAAAGAGACACCCCCCTACTTTATGGCTCTTTTTATTAGGAATAGCCTAAAAGTAGGGAGGTATCTTTTAAACATTTTAATATCAATACAAAATCAATCTGAGTTTAATTATAATCTTGTGACACGCATTAATTAGTCTCTATATTAGTTAAAAGTATGGCAATACAATATGTCTAAAAACCTCCAATCAGTTCGTGGTATGCGCGACATTTTGCCAGAGCAATCAGCATCTTGGCAGTACATCGAGAACACCGCACGCGAACTTTTTACTAGCTACGGTTACAACGAACTTCGCACTCCTATTATTGAATCAACAGACCTTTTTAAACGCTCTATTGGTGATGCCACTGATATTGTAGAAAAAGAAATGTACACCTTTGAGGATCGTAACGGCGACAGCCTTACCTTACGTCCTGAAGGCACTGCAGGTACTGTTCGAGCAGGTATTCAGCACGGTTTATTCCATAACCAGCAACAACGTATTTGGTATATTGGCCCCATGTTTAGGCATGAACGTCCGCAAAAAGGACGTTACCGTGGCTTTTATCAAGCTGGTATCGAAACTTATGGAATTGATGGCCCTGAAATTGATGCTGAAGTGATTGCTGTTGCAGCACGCTTCTGGAAAAAATTAGGCTTCAAAAAAGTACGTTTAGAAATTAATTCTTTGGGGAGTAATGAAGCTCGCGAAAGTTACCGTGAAGTATTGATTGAATACTTTAGTAAAGACTTATCCTTGTTAGATGAAGATTCACAAAGGCGTTTACATAAAAACCCTTTAAGAATTTTAGATACTAAAAATCCTAAAATGAGCGATTTAGTTGATAACGCACCTAACCTACTCGATTATTTAGATGAAGAATCTAAACAACATTTTGAAGGGCTAAAACAACGCCTTGATAAAATGGGTATTGAATATATCGTTAACCCTCGTTTAGTAAGAGGTATTGATTATTACAACCGCACAGTATTTGAATGGATAACTGAAGATTTAGGTGCCCAAGGTACGATTTGTGCAGGTGGCCGTTACGACGGATTGGTTAAGCAATTAGGTGGCCGAGAAACTTCTGCCTGTGGTTTTGGTATTGGACTTGATCGCCTACAGTTGTTGGTTGAAGAACAAGGTTTGATTAAAACAGAAAATCACCCACATGCTTTTTTTGTTATGTCGGGTGAATCTGCGGAACTTACTGGTATTGCATTGTCAGAGAAATTACGTGATTCACATCCTTCATTGCGTTTACTCGTCAATGCGGGTGGTGGCAGTTTTAAATCACAATTAAAGCGTGCAGATAAATCCGGTGCGGCTTATGCCTTTATTTTGGGCGAAAGTGAACTAGAATCACAACAAATAGTGGTTAAGCCTTTACTTGAAACATCAGAGCAACAAACAATATCATTAGATGAACTGAGTGATTTCGTAGAACAACACATCATTAATTGATATAGTCGCGATCACATTCGGTTAAA
This sequence comes from uncultured Cocleimonas sp., assembly GCA_938041705.1. Classification (GTDB taxonomy): domain Bacteria; phylum Pseudomonadota; class Gammaproteobacteria; order Thiotrichales; family Thiotrichaceae; genus Cocleimonas. Next base: position 7,162 of record CALISP010000149.1, read on the forward strand.
CAGTTTTAATAAGAATTTTAATAAAACATTGATAATACAATTATCAATAATTTATCAAACAATAGGAAAGAGAAATGGCAGATTTTGACATGAAGTCAGATGAGGAAAAAGCAGAGGCCCTGAAAGCCTGGTGGCGTGCAAATGGTACTTCGGTTGGAGCTGGTATAGCGCTTACCATAGCAGGTATGTTTGGCTGGAATTACTACCAAGAAAACAAATTGACCTCGGCCGAAGGTGCTTCAAAGATATATTCTCAGTTAAGCAAAGAAGATGCTAATCCAACAGCCATCGTTGAGCAATTGAATAAAGAATATGGCAGCTCTGTTTATACTTCTCTAGCGGCACTTAACGCAGCCAAAAGTAGCTGTGAAGATAACAAAACAGACGCTTGTATCGATTTGCTTAAAACAGCGACTGAGAGCTCACAAGATAGTGTTGCAAGCATTGCTAAAATTCGTCTAGCCCGAACTTTAATCAGCACCGGAAAACTGGATGAAGCTCAAAGCATTTTATCTGCAAGCATGCCAAAATCATTTGAATCTTTGATTAGTGAGCTCAATGGTGACATTCATTTTGCTAAAAAAGAATTCAAACAAGCACGTGAAGCGTACGATAAAGCAATTAATAGTGCGGCTGGTCAAAATACTCAATTACTCCAAATGAAACGCGATGATCTTGGTGATCATTTAAAAAGTGGAGCATAAGTTTGAACTCTCGATTTAATCTATTCATAGTAGCGGTTTTTATTGTTTTACTCTCTGGCTGTAGCCAAATAAACAAAAAACCAAAACCGATTGTATTAAAGCCCTTAGAAGCAATCAAAACCACACTTAAAACTACTAGCGTGTGGCAGGTTAATACAGTTGCAGGAATGGGAGAGAATAAACTTCACTCATATCTAGATAAAAAGTCTATTTATATTGCTGGAGGAACCACAGCAAGTGCATGGCAGACTTCTAATGGCAAAGCTGTTTGGAAAACTAACGTTGGCGAAACCATAACAGCAGGTGTCAATGGAACTTTACTTTCTAATAGACAAGCAAGAAAAGATGTAAAACCTTTTGCTGATCAAGTCTTTATCGGCACTAGTAGCGGTAATGCTATTGCGTTAGATGCTAAAACAGGAAAAATCCAGTGGATCGAACGCTTAACTAGCGAAGTTTTATCCGTATCCCCTAGTGAAAACGGACGCGTAGCGTTTCGAACAGTTGATGGTAAATTACATGGTTTAACGTCAGCTACTGGCGAATTAGTTTGGCAACGCTCACAAAAAACTCCTGCGCTAACTCAATTAGGTGCTGGAGTACCATTAATAGTATCTAATATTGTAATCGCCGGTTTTGATAACGGTAAAGTTGCAGCTTATGATTTACAAACAGGACAAAAACTCTGGGAAGTCATACTTGCGCTTCCATCAGGAAATTCTGATTTAGAACAGATCGTCGATGTAGACGGTAAGATAAAAGCCTTAGGTAATGCCCTATTCGCCAATTCTTTAAATGGCAGTACGGTTGGCATTAATATGGAATCTGGCAAAGAAGTGTGGGCTAAATCATTTTCATCACCTACAGGGATAGAGGCCAATAGTTCTGGTTTATTTAGTAGTGATGACAAAGGAAATGTCTGGGCGTTTGATCCTCAATCTGGTGACCCTGTTTGGAGTCTAGATGACTTACAAAGACGTCAACCTTCAGTGCCTATGATCGTAAACAACACAACCTTAGTTGTTACTGATAGCGAAGGCAATATCCATTTCATTAAAGCTGAAACGGGTAAGTTTATTGCAAGACAAAAAGGTGACCCTAAGGGTTATTCTGTTGAAGCTACAGTGTCGGGCAAACATATTTATCTCATTGGAAAATCTGGCTT
>CALISP010000150.1 GCA_938041705.1 uncultured Cocleimonas sp.
AAATCATCAATTGCATCAACACCATTTTTTCTACCAAATGAGAAGCCGGTAACTTCTCCATGTTTTATTATAAATTGGGCAGAAATATTGTCGTGGGTAATAATAAATAAAGTACCAGAGCCTTCTCGTGCACAAACTTGAAATAGACTAGATGTTAAAATGTCTCGGTTGTTATCAGCTGTGTTATCCATTTTATGTATCTACTCTTTAAATCTGCATTATTATTAATGTGTTATACGTGTAAGTAGACGTAAATAAAAATCGATTCAAACGATAAGATAAACGGTAGATAAATAACTGAAACTATTACTGATTAAATGAAACCTGTTGTGAAATATAAAACATCTCAGAGAGAGTTATTTAAGAAATAGGTATCAAAAGTAGGGGGGTGTCATTATCGGGCATATGCATTAGCAAAACGTTTACCAAGTTCAATCTGACCCAACGTATCGTAATGCACATGATCATAAATTTTACCTAAACCTTCAGTAGACACTATTTTAACTTGTGGTAAGGCACGTTGAGTATTCACCTGTGCTTTTTTTACCGTATCAAGCATATGAAATGCAGGATCATCAGGATTAACCTGACCCATAATAAAGAGGCTTCTTGGAGAATTTAGTTGTCTTCTAACGCCCATAATAAAACGTTTTAAATTGGTTTCATATTGGTTAGCGTTGCTAACAGATCGAGCATCTTTCTCACCTTGCATCCAGATAATCGCTTCGACTTTTTTATTTGCCGTCTCTTGTATAAGACTTTGCGCTAAACCACCAACATTAGCCGCAACTTTTATAAAGCCACGTTGACGAAGTAAACCCTTAAATAAAGGAGACCCTGGAAGCCAATGACTGATTGAAGTACCTGTAGCGACATGTTTGATGATGATGTGTTTGTCATTGGGAAATTTACGAGCAATTTCATGTGCAAAACTCACTTCAGGTCCGAAGTGTGAAAACTTTGCTAATTGACGTTTACGACCTTGATAATAAAATTCAACATTGTGTGGTTGGCGCTTTAGGTAAGCGGGGAGTTTATGTGTTTTACCTTTGCCCATCATATTCGATTGGCCTGCTAATATATAAACCCGTTCCTTAGCAAAAATACTGTTAGAAAACAGTAATACCAGTAATGTAAGAAGCGCTAAAAAGAAGCCATAAGTAAATGACTTACTTCGGTTTTTTTGAGATGACATGGTTGTTACTCTGTTGATGAGTTCTGATGCCATCTTTTCGACATTAAATTGCAGACTACTGATCTTTAGTATAAAAACAAGGTATATTGTTCAAAGCATTTTTTAATATCCAAATTTACCCCGACTTTAGACAAATTTCATGCTTACATTAAAACCTGAAACAATCCCTCTAGAATCTATCAATTTGATAGAAGCCAGTGCGGGCACAGGTAAATCATGGACGGTAACTTATCTTTATCTGCGGTTGTTACTAGAAAAAAACTTAACGGTAGACCAAATACTAGTCGTTACGTTCACTGATGCTGCAACCAAAGAGTTACGTGATGATATTCGTCAACGTATTGTTGCCGCTTTAAGCGCGTTTGAATCTGCTGATAGCGAGCAGGGTTATGATAAAAAGGATGAATATAATCAGTTAATTGATAATTGCTCCGATAAAGTGGAAGCCATACGCAAGTTAAATCGTGCCAAATTAAGCATGGATGAAGCGGCTGTACTTACGATTCATGGTTTCTGTCAGCGAAGTTTGAGCGAGAATGCTTTTGAAGCTGCTTTGCCCTTTGAAAGTGAGCTATTGGAAAATCAAACTGAGTTAATGCAAAAACTCACCGATGACTTTTGGCGGAAATACACAGGTCAAGGAACGGGAACAGGAAACGAAAAACCACCTAAGTCGTTGCTGTTTAAGTTACATCAAAAAAGCATCACACCAGACTCTTTATTGAATGATATTAAAAACGCAGTCGGTAAACCTTATCTCAAGATTTGTGGACCTGAAAGTGATGAGGTAAAAGCGGAGAAGTGGCAATCCTTAGAAGATCAATATCACCTAGCGATAGAACTTTGGCGAAGTGACAATGAGCTCATTTCACAGTTATTAACAAATCCAGATTATGAAAAGCACTATTACAAAGCCTTACTGGATAATATTGATTCTATATTAAGTGAAATACACACCTTAGCTCAGTTCGATAAATTACCTTATCAGTTCGATACAAAAATAATGAAGTGGTTGGGCACAGAAGCTAAATTAAAAAAGACTGCAAAAATTGATCCTATTGAGCATCCGTTTTTTCAAGCATGGCAGGATTTTCTAGATTTATGGGTTGAATTAGATGCGAGTTCGGATGACTTTTTAAACATTACTCGAATCAAATTAATTAAGTACTTACAAGAAGAACTTCCCAAAGAAAAACAACGACTTGGCGTTTTGTCTTTCGATGATTTATTACTGCAAATGCAAAAAGCTGTCACTGATGATAATGGAAACCCATCTAAGTTAGCTGAGGATTTACGCAAAAAATACCAAGCTGGCTTGATTGATGAGTTTCAAGATACTGATCCGATACAGTATGATATTTTTCATAAAATTTATAACACTTCGGCTGTCATTTCCGCAAGTACCAACACCACAAGTGCTAGTCCCGCAAATGCTAGTTCTAGCAGTTCTACTAATACAAGCAACTCTGTGTTTTATGTCGGCGACCCAAAGCAAGCAATCTACAGTTTCCGTGGTGGTGACATACACACTTATCTAAAAGCCAAAGCAGATACCCAAACGCAAAACACCCTTGTAAAAAACTGGCGTTCGCATCCGGATTTAATCAACGCGTTTAATAAGCTTTATGCAATCGCTGACAATCCTTTTAAAGATAAAGGCATTGCTTACGTTCAAGTCGAAGCCGGTGATAAAAACACTGATGAAGTTGTAATGACTCAAACTAGGTCATCACTCAATTTCTGGCAATATGAGTTTGAAGATGATGCCGAAGGTAAAAGCAAAACATCGGTCGGTGCGATTCGCCAAGATATCGCAAACTCAATTGCAGGAGACATCGCTCAAACACTTAATGATGGTTTACAGGGAAAAGCAAAAATAGGGGATAAGGCTATTAGTGGTGGTGATATCGCTATTTTGATTCGTTCACACAATCAAGCCAATACCATTAAGGCCGCTTTAAATGCACGTGGCATTCCTAGCGTGCAAAACAGTCGCGACAGCATTTATGAAACACACGAAGCTAAAGAGTTAATTTATCTGCTTAAAGCGATTCTTACTCCGCAACAAGAAGACGAAGTCCGACGTGCCTTAGTTACAGAGTTTATGAGTTACAAAGGTGATGATTTAATAGTATTCCAGATAGATAGCCATGCTTGGGAAGACATTTTATTATCGATGCAAAACTGGCATCAGCAATGGAAGAAAAATGGTTTCTTACCAATGATGCGTAGTTTGATGAAAGCAGAAAATACGCATCGTCGAATTCTATCTTTTCCTGATGGCGAACGCCGTATAAGTAATATATTACAACTTTCTGAACTGATTCATCAGTCTGCCAGAAACAATATGTTAGGCATGTCAGAAACTTTACGTTGGTTGCAAAAACAACAACTTAACTCAAGTTCTAACGAAACCGAATTACGTCTTGAAAGTGATGAGGACCTAGTCAAAATTGTCACTATCCATAAATCCAAAGGTTTGGAATATCCAATTGTTTATTGCCCTTATATTGGCATGAGTAGTGGGGGTCATTCGGACAAAGTATTCACTTTTCATAAAGAAGGCGAAGCCTGCCTTGAGATTGGTTCGACTGAGTTAGATGAACACAAACAATTAAAAAAAGCGGAAGAAAGCGCTGAAGATACACGTTTATTATATGTGGCATTAACGCGTGCTAAGTATCAGTGTAACTTGGTGTGTTTTACCCAAGCGATTACTGGTCAACCAGACCGCAGTGCGCTAGGTTGGTTGTTATCAAATGGTCTAACGATTCCTTCAGGAGCATCGAAAGCAGCTGTATTAGAAAAAGCTGAATTCTTTGAAACCTATCTACAAAATCTACAAAGTTTATCAAGTA
>CALISP010000151.1 GCA_938041705.1 uncultured Cocleimonas sp.
GCCATTGTGTCGGTATATACGTTTGTTCTTGTTTGGATAATCAGCAACATCGTGTTTTAAACGTTGCCCCATGACTAAGCAAACTAAGGTTTCAGAACCATTATTACTGAGTTGATGGGCAACCTCATTCGCAGGTAATCCTATAAAGTCACCCGAGGTAACTTCATAGTCATCGCTTTCGATGGTGAGTTTGCCAGTACCTGAGATAACATAGATACACTCTTCTTCATAAAGGTGTTTATGAAATTCAGTAGAGTCATGGTTGGGTTCAACATAAATCATGTGAACACCCATTTCAGACATTCCCACAGCATCACCCAGAGACTTATTTAGCCTCACTCCATTTGGGTTTTGAAAATGGGTGATTTTTTTAGCTTCTAGCTTTTCTATATCTTCAGCTCGAAGTAAGTATTTACGAGTATCCATTTAATACGATCTACTTAGGTTTCTTCAACAGTATTAATGCCTGTCATTCCTACAGTGCTATAACCACCATCAACATACATGATTTCAGCAGTTATACCTGAGGCTAAATCAGAACATAAGAACGCTGCAGCGTTGCCAACTTCCTCTATAGTGACATTTCGTTTAAGTGGTGCAGCATCAGAGAACTGTTCTAACATTTTACGGAAACCTTTAATGCCCATGGCAGCAAGTGTTCGAATTGGACCTGCAGATATGCAGTTGACTCGAATCCCTTCTGGACCTAGATCAGCTGCCATAAAACGAACACCCGCTTCTAAACTTGCTTTTGCCATTCCCATAACATTGTAGTTAGGAATAGAGGCAACTGCCCCTAGATAGCTTAAGGTTAATAATGAAGGATTATCGCGACCTTTCATTAGAGGTTTAGCAGCTTTGGCCATTGCCAAAAAACTGTAGGCGCTAATATCATGTGCTATTTGAGAGCCTTCGCGCGTAGTATTATCAACAATACTTCCTTCAAGTTCTTCTTTAGGAGCAAAGCCTATTGAATGAACAACTATATCTAAGCCATCCCATTTTTCACCTAAATCTTTAAAACAGGTATTTATTGAGTCATCACTGCCAGCTTCACATTCTAAAATAATATCTGAGCCAAACTCTTTAGCGATCTTTTCTACACGGCCTTTCATACGCTCATTGGGATAAGTGAATGCAAGTTCAGCACCTTCTCTGTGCATTGCTTGTGCAATACCATAAGCTATTGAACGGTTACTTGCGATACCTGCGATTAGAGCGCGTTTGCCTGTAAGAAAACCCATGGAATATCCCTATTATTTATACTAACAAAGACAAAGATAATACGGCTAGCGTAATGGTTTTACAATGGGGAAATAGAGGAGATTTTTGAAGAATATAAATCACATCAGAGATGATGTGATTTATATGAATGCGGGCTATTTAATTAAATAAATAATCTAACCCGTATGTTTTTTGGTATTTAGAGCTATTACTTTAATACGAAAGTGATCTTCATTCTTACGTTAAAGCTAGTTACCTTGCCATCTTCAACGGCTACGCTTTGGTCTGCAACCCAAGCGCCTGTAACGTTCTTAAGAGTCTTGTTTGCACGCTCAACGCCTTTCTCAACTGCGTCTTCGAAACTCTTTGATGAAGTTGAAGATATTTCTGTAATTTTTGCTACTGACATGTTGGTCTCCTAGTAAGTTTGTTCGCAAAATGCGACTAAATTGTAACATCAATTGTTTCGTATGAAACAGCTTGAGTTAAGTTCATTATTACTGTGATTACCGCTGCTGTGATTATCGTTGATCTGGATCAAGTATCGTAATTCCAGATTCTTCATCTAGTAATACTTGCGAAACGATATGGCCTTTAATAGTTACTAAGCCTTTGGTTCTACTTTCTCTATCTCGGCTAAAATCAAAGCCGTAAGTACGTTCAAAACCTAATCTTCCAGATTGGTTTCGTACTAGTTTTATCTTTTTAAGCGAGGCTGTTTGATCTAAAAACTGTGCTTGTATTTGTTGGCAAGCTAATGCGGAAGCTTGCATAGCGATTTCTTTGGCTCGGATTGCGTTCATCCAAAACCAGGCGAGTAACGCCAGAAACAGTAGTATTATTATGCTTATCATTTGTTACTATTAGATAGTGTTTAAATATAAAAAATCAAGTTGTGATTACTCTTTTCTAATTATGTTCTAACTAAACTCTAAATATGTTGCCTGATATACAAGTCCTAAAGAAAATTATTATTGATACTGCAAAAGAAGAGGTTTTGCCGCGTTTTAATAAAATTTGTTATGAAGTTAAAACTGATGGCAGTTTAGTGACCGAGGCAGATCTATCTGCTGATAAACGAATTCGTGAAGCACTTGCGCAAGCTTATCCTGAAATAGCTTTTTTAAGTGAAGAAATGAAGGAAGAAGAACAAACTGAGCTGTTAGAGTCATCATCACAAATATGGTGTTTAGATCCTTTGGATGGCACGAGTAACTTTGCAGCAGGTATACCTTTGTTTGCTACTTCACTAGCTTTAATCATCAATGATGAAGTAGAAATAGGGCTTAGTTATGATGTTGTACGTGATGAAATGTTTACTGCAATAAAGGGGCAAGGAGCTTGGTTAAATAACGAACCGCTGAAATGTAATAATAGCCATTTTACTCTAGAACAGTCAGTTGCGATTTTTGATTTTAAATATCTAAAGCCTGAATTAGCGATACGTTTGATTCTTGATAAACCCTATCGGTCTCAGCGTAATATTGGTGCATCTGTATTGGAATGGGTATGGATGGCTGCGGGTCGAGGACAAGTTTATCTTCACGGTGGAATGAAACTATGGGATATGGCGGCAGGAAGTTTAATTTTATCTGAAGCAGGTGGTTATTCTTGTACCTTAGAAGGAGAAGCTGTTTTTAAAGCAACAATGGTTCCTCGTTCGGTCATTATTTCTCATGATCAAAAGCTATTCCTACAATGGAAAGCGTATATTCTTGATGATAACAAAACTACTGATGTCTAAGATGCGGGTTAATTTTTACTGGTTATTATTTTTATTACTCACTTTTATGGTCACACTGCCTGTAAGTTGGTGGGGAATGTCTAAAGTTGATTTTTTCTACTCAACGCTGCATGACAGTATCGGTATTGATACACATATTCAGCGTTATGCGCCTCATAATCGCTTTGATAAGACTGAGTTCGAGAAAACGTCTAAAGCTGATAGGGTGGCTTTATTTCATGGAGTTGTTACAGCGATTCATAATGATGGAATTGGATTAGAGTCACTGTCATACACACAAATTTCTAATCAGAAGAGTGTAAGGCTATTTACTAATGCAGAAGTTATCCATTTAAAAGATGTAGCTAATTTATTGGATAAATTAAAACCCGTTGTTTTTATTGCATTGATTATCTGGTTAATTTCAATGTTTTGGATATTCCTTAAGCGCATAAAACTACCATCAACAAAACGTTTTACTTTGCTAGCCTTCATTTTATTGGCTGTTGTTATTCTAGTATTATCGTTTGGTCCCGAAAGAGTATTTAATCAATTGCATATTTGGGCATTTCCAGACAACCATCAATGGTTTTTTTATTATGAAGACTCGTTGATGAGTACCATGATGAAAGCCCCTCATCTATTTGCTTATATTTCTATTATTTGGGGTTTATTTTCTATACTTTTGACTATTTTATTAATAGTAACGATGCATCTAGTTCTGATTAAAAGTCGTTAAGTTATTATGAAAACACTATTTAATACAAATTACCCAA
>CALISP010000152.1 GCA_938041705.1 uncultured Cocleimonas sp.
TCAAGCAGTTATTTATTCTACAACTGCGAGAATATCTTCTTCTTTCATCATGATTAAGTCTTCACCGTCAACTTTAACTGGCTGACCTGAGTACTGACCGAACAACACTTGATCACCAATTTTTACGTCCATTGCGCGAACATCGCCTGTATCTGTGATACGGCCGTTGCCTGCTGCAATGATTTCACCAGTGTTTGGCTTCTCTGCGTTTGCACTATCTGGAATGATGATGCCGCTTGCTGTAACGCGTTCTTCTTCTGTACGACGTACTAAAACACGGTCGTGTAATGGGCGAATCGCCATATTATTTCTCCTTAAAAGAGTAAAATTGAAAAGTGTTTGTTTAAAAAAATTATCGGGTCAATACTTACAATACTATTTCTAGCACTCTCGACCTTGGACTGCTAATGATAGGCTCGATTTTGTGTAATTCAAGGTGTTTCTATGAAAAAAAATGAAATAGTTTACTGTTTTTACGTATCTGTTTTTTTACTAGGGCTAATGACGACCGGATCTTCGTTCACTTCTTTGTACTCACCTTCAACCACATCGTGCTCTGAAGCCTTATGAGTATCGTTATAAAAACCACCATTACTGCCACCAAAACCACCACCCATTCCCCCACTAAAGCCTCCTGAGATCCCTGCAGTGAATTTTGCGCTTGAGCGTTTGATTACATTCGCTGCAATGAACTTTCGACTAAAAGGCAATAGACACAAAAAGCCGATAGTGTCTGTGACAAAACCTGGTGTCATTAGAAGTGCGCCACCGACTGCTAGCAGAATACCTTCAACCATTTCTTGTGCAGGTATTTTGCCGGTAGATAAGTTTTGCTGAAAACGCGCCAATGTTGAAAGGCCTTGCTGACGCAGAAGCCCTGCCCCAATAACTGCAGTTAAGACGACGAGTATGATGGTAGGAAATGCTCCAATGACTTCACCTACTTTTATTAGAAAGAAGATTTCAATAATAGGTATGACGAGGAACAAGACAAAAAAGATAGGGAATGTGCGCATAGTGTGAGTCCAAATAGCTATTTAAGCCGTAATGATCAAAGCGTAATAATTATAAAGTGCAATTTTAAGTACAAAGACATGCATTCATTATTAACTATGGGTCTGTATACGAATTTTTCAATCTAACTTATATAAGAGTTCATTGAGGTTTATAAGAATCTATCTGTGCTTTTTAATTGAAGTTGATAGCTTTATTGATTAAGCCGAAGCTCATCCACATAATGTACAATTAACCCTTCAATGAGTTCTATACAATTGACTGATTGTTTTTTAACATTTTTGAAACAGTATTTTATCTACAAAATTACTTAACTGAATCTGATATAGATATACAAAGACTTTTACATAGACATAGAGAGCACCGTGGCAAAAAAAACGAAAACTGAAAGTGACACTAAAAGCACCGTTAAACAGATTGATTTAAGTGAGTTGTCTTTAATTGACTTAATCGGTTTGCAAAATGCTTTGCCCGCGATTATCGAAAAAGCGAAGCAAAATGAAAAGACAGTCTTAAGACAAAAGATCGAAGCGTTAGCTGCTGAATCTGGCTTTGAGCTATCTGAAGTTTTTGATGATTCAGTAGAACGCCCAGAAAAAGAAAAGAAAAAACGTAAACAAATTGGTTTTGTTAAAGCAAAATATCTTAACCCAGATGATACTGAACAAACATGGACTGGGCGCGGTCGAAAGCCTAAATGGGTGACTCTATATATTAAAGAAGGTGGGGCTCTGGAGGATTTGTTAATTAATCCTGACATTATTGATTAAGTCATTAATCTAAAGAAGGGATTAAAAAGACCCCCCCCTACTTTATGGCTATTTGTTTTCTATAAATTTTCATTTATAAACATTGTAGTAGCCGTTATCTGTTTATTTAGCGATAAGTGAAATTTAGGGTTAAAATATGCATCTCGCTTCTCAGGAAAAACGTACAGAACTACATAACAAAATAATAGTCATAAAAACATGATAAAAAAAATATTCGCTTCAATTTTACTTTTCCTTTTTGCGGTTCAAGCATTTGCTGTCAACCCTGACGATTTATTGCGTCCTGATGAAGCATTCAAACCTACTTTAAGTCAGCTTTCAGATAATAGCATCAAAGCAACATGGGATATTGCTGATGCATATTATATGTATCGTAAGCGCTTTAAGTTTGAGAGTGATACTCCGGGTATAACCTTAGGTGAGGCGATTATTCCCGATGGCAAAATTAAAGATGATCCTGGATTCGGTAAAGTCGAAACGTATCGCAAACAAGTCGCGATAGAAATACCTTTGATGCGTGATGCTTCGGCATCGAAAGCTATAACACTTTCAGTAAAGACAGTTTCTCAAGGTTGTGCAGATGCCGGTATTTGTTACCCACCACAAAAGAAAACGCTAAAAATTAAATTGGGTGCGATGAAAGTTGCAGCTGCCAAAGAAGATAAAAAGACAATCAGTTTAGCCAACGAGCTAGGCTTATCTGGTCTGCTGGGAAGTAACCAACCTTTACCACCAGAGGAAGCGTTTAATGTAAAACTAACAACGTCTGATGGACAATTACTAAAAGCTAATTGGAATGTAACCAAAGGTCATTACCTATATCAAGACAAGATAAAGCTCAGAATAGTGGGTCCAAAAAAAGGCTTAACTATTAGCGATTTAGATTTACCGCCTGCGGTAAAAGAAATCGATCCTTTCTTTGGTGAGATGAACACTTACAACAAAAACTTTTCTGTAAGCGCGAAAATAGACGCTAGTACCAGTGCTGATGCTGATCTTTTAACAAAAGACATCATGGTAAAGGCTACTTATCAAGGGTGTTCAAAACTTACTGGTATTTGTTATCCACCACAACATGACACACTGAAAGTTAACTTCAGTTCTGGTCAACTTATTAAAGTGGCTGCTCCAGCTGCGCTTATCTCTCCAACACAAGACTCTATGTCAAGTAATCCGATGGCTATGCTTAAAAAGCCAAACTTGATGATGGCTGCTAATGATCCTGTTGCTGATGCTCTTGGAAGTAGCTCTAGCTCTGCTGTAACAAGTAGTCCATCTATAGGAAAATCTGATCTAGCGTCTCAATTAGGTATCACTGGCTTAGGAATGGTCGATGAAACACTCGATCCTGATCAATCATTTGTCTTCGATTTAACCGCTACAAACAAACAAACCCTAAATGCACGTTGGGATATTGTTAAAGGACATTACCTTTATCAACATAAATTTAACTTTGAGATAGTTGATGCCCCGACTGGTGTCAGCTTAGGTGAAGCCAAACTACCTAAGGGTGTAGAAGAAAACGATCAATATTTCGGTGATGTAGTAATCTACTACGATAGCTTTGATGCGAAAGTGCCGCTTGTGTTTAATGGTGGTGATTCAGCTAACGTAGATTCAATCACGGTTAAAACTTCGTATCAAGGTTGCTCTAAGTTGACGGGGGTTTGTTATCCTCCACAACATAAAATTCAAAAAGTTAATTTAGCTTCGGCGCAAGATATTGTAGTTAAAAGTGGCTCTAATACAGATACGACAACGAATAACAATGCAATTGCTAAAATTGATACTAACGCTACGCAAGAAACTGCTGTTAGTAGCTCAACTAATAAGATTGTAGAAACTAATACTGCTAATCAAAAAGTCTCCGAACAAGATGGTTTAATTAATAAACTCACCAATGGTAGTTTCTTTAATTCATTAATTATCTTTTTCCTTGCGGGATTAGCTTTAACGTTTACACCGTGTGTGTTCCCTATGATTCCGATTTTATCTGGAATTATTGCAGGCCAAGGTAGCGATAACAGTACTAAAAAATCATTCTTCTTATCACTGTCTTATGTATTAGCGATGGCTGTGACCTATGCAATAGTGGGTGTGATCGCCGCATTGAGTGGTGAGAACCTACAAGTCGCATTACAAAACCCTTGGGTGATTGGCGCGTTTGCGATTCTATTCATACTTCTATCATTATCGATGTTTGGTTTTTACGAGCTACAAATGCCTGCGAGTGTTCAAAGCAAGTTAACCAATATCAGTAATAGCCAAACGGGCGGAAGCATGATGAATGCTGGAATCATGGGATTCTTATCTGCGCTCATTGTTGGCCCTTGCGTAACAGCACCTTTAATAGCGGCCTTAGTTTATATTGCAAATACTAAAGACGTGGTGCTCGGTGGACTATCTCTATTCTCGCTTGGTTTAGGCATGGGTGTGCCTTTGTTAATTATCGGTACTTCTGCAGGTAAAATTCTACCTAAAGCAGGTGCGTGGATGGATAGTGTCAAAGCAGGTTTCGGCATTATGATGTTGGCACTCGGTATCTGGATGCTAGAACGCATTCTACCTTTCAGTACCATCGTAGTATTAACGGGCATTTTGACTGTATTTACTGGCATTTATATGGGTGCTTTAGATGCGTTAAATGAAGCAAGTACGGGCTGGAAACGCTTTTTCAAAGCTGCTGGTTTAGTGGTACTTATTTATGGCGTTAGCTTATTAATTGGTGCTGCGAGTGGTAACGCGAGTTTATTAAAACCATTAAAAGGTTTTTCGGGTGGAGTTTCACAATCAACGGCTGAGCCTCAACATTTAGTCTTTAAGCAAATCAAAGGCATTAAAGGTCTTGAAGATGCCTTGGCTATGGCAAAGCAACAAAATCAACCAGTAATGTTAGATTTTTATGCTGACTGGTGTATCTCTTGTAAGGAAATGGAATTTATAACTTTTAAAGACGCTAATGTTATTGAATCCTTGAAAGATACCTTATTGATTCAAGCCGACGTGACACTGGACGACGAACAAGACAAGGCCCTAAATAAACATTTTGGTTTGTTTGGGCCTCCTGCGATTATCTTTTTCGATAAAAACGGTACAGAAAATAAACCGTATCGGACTGTTGGCTATAAAGGCCCTAAAGAATTCAATGATCATATCCAACAATTTAAGCAAACTTTACAATAAATGATTAATCTATCAAAAAAATTGAAACAAAAACTAACATGAAAAAATTACCGATTTTATTAGCTGTCATTGTCGCAACATTAATTTCTAGTGCTTACGCAGTTAAAAACGATATCCACAAAAAAGTACTGGGAGAAAATTCTTCAATTGTTCATTTTATTGAAAATAACTTAGGCCATAGTCCTCCTCGTTTTGATGGCGACATTGTTGGTAAAACAGCGCCAGATTTCTCCTTAGCTCAGTTAAATGGTGGAACAATGAAATTAGCTGATTATAAAGGCAAATTAATAGTGCTAAATTTCTGGGCTTCTTGGTGTGGACCCTGCCGTGCTGAAATGCCAACTTTTGTCAAAATACAAAATAAATATAAAGATAAAAACGTTGCCTTTTTAGGGGTAGCTATTGAAGATAAAGAAAATGTTGAAAACTTTCTTAAAGAAGTTCCTATAAATTATCCTACTTCTTATGGCGTTGAAGAGGCGTATAAGGTGTCAGCTAAATATGGAAATCCTGATGGTGCTTTGCCTTACACTTTAGTAATTGGCCCTAATCAAAAAATCTTAGAGAGCTTTAATGGTCTTGTGCATGAGACAATGCTCGAGAAAGCGCTTAACAAACATCTTGTAAATTAGTATTTCTTCTTATTTATCACCCTCTATTAACACGATTTAACTAACTCCAAGTTATATTCATTATGGTTATCGCGAAGGCCAGATAAAAAGCATAAAAAGGCGGGGGATGTCTTTTTAAATACGCTTTAAAACACTAATATCAAAATTAACGTTTTAATTTAACTTTTACTTTAACTATCACTTGATATTGATAAAAAGACTGCCTATACTATGCACCCTCTGATGCGGGGTGGAGCAGTCTGGCAGCTCGTCGGGCTCATAACCCGAAGGTCGTAGGTTCGAATCCTGCCCCCGCTACCAAACATTGTAATAACGCGTTATAATAGTGTTATTCATAATAAAAAAGCCCCGTTTTCACGGGGCTTTTTTATTACTTAAACTATGGGAATGGGTTAATAAGACCGTGCAAACTGCGTTAAACGACATCGTTAAAAATACTGTTGAAGGTTTAGATTATATCCTTTGGGGATATGAGTATCGCCCACAACGCGAAAGCGCTCTATTACGTATTTTCATTGAAAAAAAAGCCGGTGATGAATCGGGTATAAGTGTCGATGACTGCGCAATCGTGAGTCGTCAAATCGGCGCGGTGTTAGATGTTGAAAACATTATTCCTGTTGCCTATATATTAGAAGTTTCGTCACCAGGAATGGATCGAGTACTATTCACACCTGATCAATACCAAGACTATCTTGGTGACTCAATGAAAATACGCACACGTACACCAATTGATGAAAGAAGAAATTTTAAAGGTACTTTGATAAAAACTACCGATTCGATTGTCACTATTAAAGTAGACAATCAAGAATTTGAGATTCCATTTGAATCTATTGATAGAGCTAGGTTAGTTCTGGACTAAAGGTTAAATATATTATGAGCAAAGAAATATTATACGTTGTAGATGCTGTTTCTAATGAAAAGAATTTAGAATCAGAAGACATCTTTGAAGCTGTCGAAATTGCAATCGCAACAGCTACTCGTAAAAAATACGGTGCTGAGCAAGATTTCCGTGTTGATATTGATCGCGAAACTGGCGATTACGAAACCTTTCGTCGCTGGGCTATCATGGATGATGAAGATCCAGAGTTTGAATCTCCAGAAAGACACATTTTAAAAAGTTACGCTGATGATCGTAAACTAGGTCTAGAAATAGGCGAGTTTTTAGAAGAAGGTGTTGAGTCAATAGAATTTGGTCGTATCACTGCACAAATTGCTAAACAAGTAATCATGCAGAAAGTTCGTCAAGCTGAGCGTCAAAAAGTTGCAGATGCTTTCCAAGAAAGCGTTGGTGGTTTAGTTTTAGGTACAGTTAAACGTGTAGATAGACGTGGCGTAGTACTTGATCTTGGCGAAAACAGTGAAGCGATTATTCCTCGCGAAATGATGATTCCTCGTGAAATGGCTCGTATGGGCGATCGTATGCGTGGCATCTTGCAAGAAATCGACGAAGAAGGCCGCGGTGGACCAAAGTTAATCGTTAGCCGTATCGATGATGCTTTCCTTACAGAATTAGTAAACTTAGAAGTACCTGAAATTGGTCAAGAGCTAATTGACATCATGGGCGCAGCTCGTGACCCAGGTTCACGTTCTAAGATTGCGGTACGTGCAAATGTACCAAACCTTGATCCTGTTGGCGCTTGTGTTGGTATGCGTGGTTCACGCATCCAAACGGTTACTAATGAAATGAATAATGAGCGTGTAGACATTATCCCTTGGGATGACGATATCGCTAAATTCGTTATTAACGCTATGCAACCTGCTGAAGTGCTTTCTATCGTTATAGATGAAGATAAAAAGAGCATGGACATTGGTGTTGACGAAGAGATGCTTGCCCAAGCAATCGGTAAAGGTGGACAAAATGTTCGTTTAGCCAGCAAATTAACAGGCTGGACGCTCAATGTCATGAGTGAAACAGAAGCGGAAAACAAAACTAAAAGTGAGCAAAACATCATGGTCAGCTTATTTGCTGAGAAACTTGATGTTGACGAAGAAGTTGCATTAATCTTGGTTGAAGAAGGCTTTGCTAGCTTAGATGAAGTCGCTTATGTTCCCGCTGAAGAATTCTTAAAGATTGAAGAATTTGACGAGGAGTTAATTGAAGAGCTTAGAAGTCGTGCACGTAATGCGCTACTTGCTCTAGCAATTACAGGAGAAGGCGGTAAGCCAGCTCAAGACTTATTAGAAATGAAAGGTATGACTAACGCACTTGCACAGTTATTAGCAAGTAAAGGTATTTGTACAATGGAAGATCTCGCCGAACAAGCAACTGATGAGTTAGTTGAATTTGACGGTATAGATGAAGAACAGGCTGCTAAGTTGATCATGACTGCACGTGCACCATGGTTTGCCGAAGCGGAAGCAGAAGAAAAGGCATCAGAAAGTGATAATGCCGATGAAACTGCTTCAAATGTGTAACGCAATCGCTCCAGCAAGCCCATACAGAGGTATATTAAATGTCAGACATTATAGTAAAACAACTCGCCGAACTCATTGGCGCACCTGTTGATAGTTTATTACAACAGCTTAAAGATGCAGACATCACAGTGTCTGGTCCGGACGATAGTATTACTGATAGACAAAAACTTAAGCTCCTAGAGTTTATTCGCACTGGACAAGCAACAACTTCAGATGCGGCACCTAAAAAAGCAGGTGGTAAAATATCACTAAAGCGTCGTTCTAGTACTGAAATTAAAGGCGCGCAAGGTAAGAGTTCTGTTTCTGTAGAAGTGAGACGCAAAAAGAATTTTACTCGTACGCCTACAGCAACTGATGTTGAAGTTGACACGAACGAAATTGAAGCACTTGAAGCTTCAAGCAATAGAACTAGCGACCTGTCTGAGCAGTTATCTAACGAGCGTAAAGCACGTGAAGATGCGATGGACAAAAACAAAGCTGATCGCGAAGCGACTAGCGAACGCAAAACTGCTGAAAAATCAGAACGTGATGCGGCCAAAATTACAGCTGAAGAAGTAAGTGCAGAAATAGAAGCAGCTCCTGCAGAGACAACAGCAACAGAAGAGACTGTAGTTGAAGAAACTCCTGTGGTAGAAGTACCAGCTGTAGAAGTAGTAGCAGAAGAACCTGCTAAACCAGCCCCATTGGTATTACCTAAAGACCCTAAAGAAAGAAGAGAGTTTTTAGCTAAAAGAGCACGTGATGAAGCGGCTTCTAAATTCAAAAGACGCCCATCTCCTGTTCGCCCTACTCCAAAGCCGCTAGCAGTTAGTAAACCAGCAGTAACCACACCTGCTAAAGCAACTACTACTAATGCAGCACCTGGCAATAATGCAAACAAAGGTAAGAAGAAGCCTTTCCAAGGCCGTAATTCAGGTCCAGGGCAGTTGCATGTTAGAGAAGGCCTAAGTGGTAAGCGTAAAAAGAAGGGCAAACGCACTAGAAATGTAAAAATTGAGCAATCAACAGAACATGGATTCGTAGCACCAACAGAACCTGTAACACGAAGCATCCAAGTACCAGATACGATTGTGGTTTCTGAATTAGCTCAAATGTTATCTGTCAAAGGCGCTGATGTAATCAGAGCAATGATGGGAATGGGAGTAATGGCAACCATCAATCAAGTAGTCGATCAAGATACGGCTATTTTAATCGTTGAAGAGATGGGACACGAAGCTACTGCAGCAGCGTCTGAAGAAGAACAGTCATCAACAGAAAATTTACTCGAAGATACTAGCGGATATGATGTTAGCCCTCGAGCACCTGTTGTAACTATCATGGGTCATGTTGATCATGGTAAAACATCTTTACTAGATTATATTCGTAACAGTCGTGTAGCTTCTGGTGAAGCTGGTGGAATTACACAGCATATTGGTGCTTATCAAGTAGAAACAGAGAATGGGATTGTTTCATTCCTAGATACTCCTGGTCACGCGGCATTTAGTCAAATGCGTGCTCGTGGCGCCCAAGCTACTGATATCGTTATCCTAGTTGTTGCCGCTGATGATGGTGTTATGCCACAGACAGAAGAGGCGATCAAACATACTCGTGCCGCGGGTGTTCCTTTGATTGTTGCGATCAACAAAATTGACAAAGAATCTGCCGACCCTGAAAAAGTAAAAAGTGGCCTAACAAGTTACGAAGTTGTCCCTGAAGAATGGGGCGGTGAAGATGTATTTGTTAATGTCTCTGCGCTAACGGGTGAAGGTATTGATAAATTATTAGAAGCAGTTTTGTTAGTTGCTGAAGTCAAAGAATTAAAAGCACGTACTGAAGGTCCTGCAAAAGGAACAGTTGTTGAATCTAGCGTTGTAAAAGGCCGTGGTGCAGTAGCAACTATTCTTGTTCAAGAAGGTACATTGAAGAAAGGTGATATCGTACTTGCTGGTTCACAATTTGGTCGTATCCGTGCTATTTCTGATGATTTAGGCAAATCAATCAGCGAAGCTGGTCCATCTACTCCAGTGGAGATCCTTGGTTTATCAGGCACTCCTTCAGCAGGCGATGATTTAATAGTATTAAAGAGCGAGCGTCGTGCTCGTGAGCTAGCAACACAGCGTCATGAAAAAGAGCGTGAGACACGCTTTGCTGCTCAGCAAGCAGCTAAATTGGATGCGATGTTTGAGAAAATGCAAGACGGCGAAAAGAGTACGCTTAATGTATTACTTAAAGCGGATGTTCAGGGTTCTTTAGAAGCTATTAAGAGTTCATTGAATGCATTATCAACTGATGAAGTTGTAGTGAATATCATCTCTTCTGGTGTTGGTGGATTAAGTGAAACAGACATCAGTTTGGCACAATCATCTGAAGCAGTAATTATCGGTTTCAACGTTCGCGCAGATGCATCAGCACGTCGCTTTGCACAGGAATCTGATACAGAAATTCGTTACTACAGCATCATTTATGAACTAATTGATGATGTTCGTGATGCAATGAGTGGCCTACTTAAGCCTGAATTACGTGAAGAGATGGTCGGTATTGCAGAAGTTAAAGACGTCTTCACAGGATCTGGTTTTGGTAACATCGCAGGTTGTATGGTCACTGAGGGTAAAGTTAAGAAAGATCTACCTATCCGTGTATTACGTAAAGACGTGGTTATCTACGAAGGTTATCTAGAATCTCTTCGTCGTCATCAAGATGATGTTAAAGAAGTGGTTGCAGGTACTGAGTGTGGTATTGGCGTTAAGAATTATGATGATGTTCAACCTGGTGATCAGATCGAAGCATTCACACGTACTGAAATTGAACGAAAGCTAGAAAAGTAATTAGCGAACCGAGACTTCAGATATGCCTTACGATTATTCACGCACCGACCGCATCGGCGAGCAAATTAAACGCGAGCTTTCCATGCTGATACGAAATGAGATCAAAGATCCTCGTGTCAGCATGGTGAGTATTCTTGATGTCGAGGTGACTAAAGACTTAAGTAAAGCTAAAGTCTTTTTTGACGCATTGAATCAAGAAGAGCATGAGGCATGTGAAAAAGGCCTAAACAATGCGGCGGGATTTTTACGTCGTGAACTAGGACGTGCTATTAAATTACGTAGCACCCCTGCTCTCGTATTTATCTATGATGATACTGAACAACGTGCTAATGATCTTTCAGTGATGATTGATAAAGCAGTCTCTTCTGACAAAAAACCGTCTGATAAAGAATAAAAGACACCCCCCTACTTTTTACATGATTTATAATTAAATCAAAAGAAAATCATGCCCTTCGGGTCATTGTCATTGCATTCCAACATTGTCTTCGCTACGCTTCGGCTAACTATCTTCACAGAGGTTCGAACTAAATTGTCACGCAAAAAAGGAAATGATGTCGATGGAATTATTTTACTCGACAAACCTTTAGGTCGAAGTTCAAATTCTGCGTTACAGAAAGTCAGGTATCTCTTTAACGCCAAAAAAGCGGGGCATACTGGCAGTCTTGACCCTTTAGCTACCGGCGTTCTTCCTATCTGTTTTGGTCAAGCCAGCAAAGTAACTCCTTTTCTACTCGACTCTGATAAACGTTACCTTTGCACTGCACAGTTAGGTGTAACCACGACCACAGGTGATAAAGAGGGAGATGAATTAAACGTTCAAGAGATAAAGCCATTTACCAAAGATGATATAGAAAAGGTATTAGCTGACTATCGTGGCCCTATTGAACAAATCCCACCGATGCACTCTGCTCTTAAACACAACGGTCAGCCGTTATATAAATTAGCACGCCAAGGAATTGAAATTGAACGCAAGGTTCGTCATGTCACAATTCACGAACTAAACCTAATTGATTTTACTGAAGACTCGATAACATTGGATGTCCAATGCAGCAAAGGTACGTATATACGTACCTTAGCTCAAGATATCGGTGAAGCTATGGGATTTGGTGCACACCTAAGCATGCTTCGACGAACTGATGTATCCCCTTTTGATTGTAGTAAGTTATACAGTATTGAAGAGATTGAAGAGCTTGCCAAAAACAAAGCACTCTCATCAATATTACTACCTATTGATTCAGTATTAACGGCATTTCCATCATTACATTTAAACAATGATGAAGTTGCTTTAATCCGTAATGGGATAAAAATCACAAGAGAAGATACACCCAAAACAGATATGATTCGCTTGTATTCGGAACATGATGAATTTCTTGGTATTGCTAAGCATGCCCTGAGCGATAGCGGTCAAAATCTATTGGTTCCTCGAAGACTCATGAATACTCAAGCGCCTTTATTGAAGTAACTTATTCAAGTTATCTATTGAATTAACATATTCAACTAAAACTTTAAAAGAGAATAAACACTGCTATTTTTTGACAAAAAAGACACCCCCCTACTTTTATACACTTTTATTGATTCCTCTCTAAAGAAATAGTACGTAAAATAAGGCTTGAAAGGCTTACCTTGAGGGTATTTGCATGTTACAATGCGCGGCTTTTTAGAGTGTCCGTAATCTTACTTTCCAAGTTTGATTTACGAATACTTTTTTTAACTTTCTATCCAAGCAATAAAGCTAGGTAGATTCAACCTCTGGAACTTAGGAATATATGTCTCTGAACGCAGAAACTAAAGCGAAAATCGTAGCAGAATATCGCTTGTCAGACACTGACACCGGGTCTTCGGAAGTGCAGATTGCGCTATTAACAGCAAATATCAAGCATCTTACGGAGCATTTTAAAATTCACAAACAAGATCATCACTCACGTCGTGGCTTGTTGAGAATGGTTAACCAGCGCCGTAGCTTACTCGATTACTTAAATCGTAAAGATTCAGCGCGTTATCAAGACTTAATCAAACGTCTTGGCATTCGTCGCTAAAATAAGAATATTCTAATCGATATATAGATGAATAAATTAGACTCAAAACTCCCTCTTACTGCGTTGATGACTCCTTGCAATAGTTCTACTATTACAAGAATTCACCGCC
>CALISP010000153.1 GCA_938041705.1 uncultured Cocleimonas sp.
TGAATTTAGCGGCAGCAATAAGTAATAATGCTAACAAATAAACAGGGTAAATTCGAGCAAACCGAGCTATCCAATATTTCGTTTTATTGAAATTTTCTCTTTTACTTTCATCTGGTTGATAATATGCAATGGCCATTATAAAACCAGACAACACATAGAAATAGCCGACAGCAATTGGCCCTGCTGTTATATTTTCAAATAGAAAAGATATATTCGCCGGGAATACACTTTGACCGTAATGAAAAAATACTACGGTTAATGCTGCGATAAAGCGAGTGAATGTAATTTGATCTAATTGCATGGCTTGGAATTTATTAGAGCTGGTAAAGATTTCTCTGAGGGGAAATTTTCAGTATGCGTTTTTATCAGTAAAACCGCGAAAGATGGTAAGAAATATTATCTTAATATCTAACCAAAGACTCCATTCGCGCATGTATTCCAAATCGAATTCAACACGCTTTCTCATTTTGTAAATAGTATTAGTCTCTCCACGCCAGCCATTCACTTGAGCCCAACCAGTAATTCCAGGCTTGATCATATGTCGCAACATATAACCAGGAATAACATTACGGTATTGTTCATTATGAGCTACTGCATGTGGGCGTGGACCAACAATAGACATTGTGCCTTGAAGTACATTGAAGAATTGGGGTAATTCATCAAGTGATGATTTACGTAAAAACCCACCAATTTTGGTATAACGAACATCGCCTTTAGTCGCCTGAACTACATCATCTCCATCTTCACAAACCGTCATTGTTCTAAATTTCCAAACGCGAATTTTTTCGCCTTTTTGACCGTAGCGATTTTGTTTAAACAGCACAGGCCCTGGAGAAGTTAATTTAACAGCTGCAGCAATGATTAACATTATTGGAGAAATAAGTGCCAAAATAATAGTGCCAAAAAAGAGATCTTCAATACGTTTTATTAAGGCATGATCAGCGGAGAACGGTGAATCATAAATACAAAGCACTGGATTATCAGCTATCTCGATAAACTTACTTTGAAGTAGGTTAGTAGTGAAATAATCAGGAAGCAAGCGTATTGGAGTTGCACTGTCTGATAGCTCATTTAAAAGATGAAGCATTCTTTTACGTGCTTCTACGGGTAGTGCGATATAGATCTGATCCCATTCACCATTTCGGGCAGATATAACTAAATCTTGGAAATCACCCAGGTGAGGGTAATGGTTTAAGACTTCATCGTGTATTCGTTCTTTTCGATCATCATAGAATCCCTTTACGTGATAACCAAATTCAGGTCTATTTTCTAGGTCACGTGCAAAATGCAAACCATTTTGAGTCATTCCTACAATAACAACATTACGGTTGTTGATGCCTAAGCGGCGTAAATGAGCGAATATTTGTCGAAGTAAAAATCTTGATAGGATTAATAGCAACGGTGTAGCAAACAGCCAGGCGACTAATACTACTCGTGAAAACTGTTCAGTGGTTTTAGTAACAAAAGCAATAAACACTAAAGTGAAAAAGGTTAGTAACCAAGCTACAACTATTCTAAAGAACTCGTCTTTAAGCGGGCGACCACTCCAAGAGGTATAAATTTCAGTGAATCGTCCTACTAATCCAAAAATAACAACCGCACTTAAGCCTGCAATTATATAACCTTCGAGATTGTAAAAGTTGGTGTAGGGAGACCCTAAAAATAAAGTAAAAAGAATAACTAGAATATCAACTGTACGATAGATTAACTCAGAACTAATGTGCTTATCATCCACAGACAAAACCCTTTTATGGTCAAATTTAAATTAAATAGATAGCGCAAGCCATTGTGCTAGCAGATAATTATAACAAAACAACATGAAAAATTCTGCTATTTATCGCAAATAAACAACACTTAATGAGTATCTTTCACGATCTAAAGGTTCATTACGACCATCTATTCATATTTGATATCTCAAAAATTAGATAAGAGGAAAACGGCATAACTTTTTATCAATCACAATAATGTAATATCAGCTAAAAGTGAGGGGGTATCTATTAAAGTGTTTAAATACGAAAAAATAGCTTATTAGTTTTTATTTTTATCTTGAAGAGTTGTCTTTTTCCCACTTGTAGTCAGCGAGTTTTTTGAATTGTAAGTTGGCGCGAACTCTAATAACTAAAGCAATTAAAATATAAATGGTCGTTTGGAAAAAGTCTTTACTGAATAAGCGGTTTTTCATAACGTTTCCATAGTTCTTTTTTTCAATTACTGGGCATTTGTTTCTAGCGATCAGTTCCATATTGCCAAGCCGAGCACGAGTTTTAATTTTTACTAATGAAAAAATATCTTTGGGTGCACGAATGTATATTTCTGCACCTTCTATATTTGAAATTTCTTTATTCTTAAAGTGACAGCGAATGAAACCATCATCCCCAATAACATCCGCAAATTTTTCAAAGCGGCTTCGACCTTCTTTGCTTACAATAAAGCTACAAGTCGCAATAACACCTTCTTTGATATAGGGTAGATTTATCCAAACTTTGTAATAGGTCTTAACCAACCAAGACGATTTGCTGGTATCAATAATTGGAGTAGGAGCTGAAAGTAAGGTATCGCTATTTTGCATCGCCGCTGTGATGTGAGAAATAGCATTATCACTGAGTTGAGTATCAGCATCGATATAAAAAATAGGGAAGCTAACCCCTATTTCTTGAGCTTTTTCTTCAGCGACATTAAGTGCATTTGTTTTTGATGGTTTTTCAATATCAAGACATATAACGGTCGGAAATTTAGCATTAACGATTTCAACTGTGTCATCCGTACAGCCATTACAAGGGACGATAATATGATCGACACCTTTTTGGTTGATGATACTGTTTAAGCAGTCTTCGATAACACTAGCTTCGTTATGCGCTGGAACGATTATTGTTGCCATTAACGATAACCCTTAAGCCATTCATGACGTTTCTGGTAAACGATACGCCACTCATCTAAAACAGTTTCTTTGTTGCTACTAATTAAAGAAAAGACTTTTAAAGCAATTAATTTGTTAAATACATGAGCGAGTAACAAGCCTTTATGAATAGGCTTTTCCCATCTATTAGCATGTTTATTAATGAGCTCGGCTTTACCTTTTAATAGCTTTAGCATTTTGCCTGAAAGATTTACCTCACTAATTCCGCCATGATGAATGATTCTAGCATCTGGAGTTACTCTAGGTTGATAGCCTTTATTTATTGCTCGAATACAATAATCAGCTTCTTCTGCATACATGAAAAAAGTCTCATCTAGCCCTTCAAGTTCTTCCCATAAAGTTCTTGGTGTTAAAAAGAAACAGCCTGTAATTACATCAACTGCTCGTTCACTTTTTCTATCCCAACAACCATAGTTATCATGATTAAAGAAACAGCTTTTGCTAAAAGCCTTGCTTAAGCCTAGAGCGCTAAATAGTAAAGTTTTAGTAGAGAGTCGTGCACGAGCATTGTTAGGGTTTAAGCTAAGATCATCATTTAAGGTAACTCCTCCCCATATGCCTGCTTTAGAAGTCTTATGAGCAAAAGCCATTAACTTATCTATTGCTTTATTAAGAATCACCGTATCTGGATTTAATAATAATACATAGCCACTATCACTAGCTTTAGCACCAATATTGACGCCACCAGCGAAACCTAAGTTAGCACCTGTTTGAATTATTTCAACTTCTGGGAATTCATTAGAAATTAACTCAACAGAATTATCTTTAGAATTATTATCGACCATAATGATTTTAAACTTAGTAGCATGAGTTTCATCATAAATCGATTGGATGGCGCGTTTGGTGTATTCAGCCGTATTATAAGAGACTAAAACAATATCAAGCTGACTCATTTTTTTATCTCTGTAGATAAATTTTGATCTTGAAGGTCAATATAATCTTGTGAAAGCATTCCATAATCGACGGTTTCAATATCTGTTTTAATTACTTTTGCAGGGTTGCCTGCAACAATACAATTATTTGGCACATCTTTAGTCACTACACTTCCTGCGGCCACGATGACGTGATTACCCACCGTTACGTTCGGCATAATGATTGATCCGCAACCGATAAAGCAGTGTGTACCTATAACAGTCTTAGCAGCATGTCGTCGAGAAGCATAATCATGAGAGAGTACAATTGCATCGAAGGTCACCATGGTTTTCTCACCAATAGTTAAACCTTTAGGATTGGTCTTATCAATACGACATTTAAACGACAGTCGCACATCAGGCGCTATATTCATGCCGTAAACAGTTCGGAAATACCATGTTCTAAAATACAGTAGAGAGTTACGTACCCTAACTAGCACCATAAACATATTCTGATTTACAAATCGTGCTCTCATGAATTACCTTTGGATTATCGAGAGTTGATGAAAGCTAAAGATTATTACTTTTAGACTTTTGCTTCATTTGGGCAACAGTTTCGTTAATATTCTTGTGATTTTTGGCCCAAGCGATAGAGCCTAAAATAAAGAAAAATAGCGGCTGTATTTTACCAAAATAGTCGACTGTGAAACCAATTAATATTAACGACATGAATGCCAATATCCATGATTCAACCATCCAACGACTTTCTGTTCCATGTTTGTGAAGTCTATTTAACATATGAAAAACTGCGTATAAACAAACAAATAATAATAAGAAGCTCGCAATAATGCCATGCTGCATAGTCATTAACAGCCAAAAGCTGTCTATACTGTTATTCATCCACTCCGGACGAGTCCAGTCATTTAGACCAATACCGAATAATGGATTATCCATAATATCGTCCATTGAATATTCCCATTGCAACAAGCGATAGTAACCAGTCACTGGGTTAAATGTCAGATAGGAAATTAATATTGCAAAGAAACCTCGATTAGAAAGTGCATTGATTAGAAACATTCCACTTAATGCTAAAAACCCGAAGCCAATCCAAAATCGTTGTCCACCATGCCAAAATCTTGTTAGTACTGCGGTCATACCTTGAAAAGCAACCGAAAGTAATGGCGCAGAGGATAAGGTTGTCATCATTCCAATAAAGATAGCTACCGCTTTTATAGCGTTACCCAACTTAAATTTATAAACCGCAAGTAGTACGATAAACGGGAAGAAAATTGCTCCGATCGTGCCATACAAAATAGGGTGAGCGAATAAATTAGTGGTTCTCATAATACCCATACGAATATAGTAATGAGTGTATAAGCGATAATCCAAAGAGTCATTGCCAGTAATTACTTTAGCCCATTCATGCAATATTCGATGTTTAGCGAATGCCTCATAGAGTGAGAAAATAAGCAACACAGCAAGGATCGTGACAAACCAAGTATTAACTTGATAGTAGCTTTTTGGAGTTGTTATAAATAATTTTGCAAGGTAGAAAGCCCCGAGTATTTCAATAATTAAAATACCTGATGATTCGATTCCATCCTTTAACCCATGATTATAAATTAGGCTGGTGCTTGCTAAAATAACAAAGAAAAATAATAGAATATCAATTAAATCAGCATTTTCTAATATTTTTCTAAGATTTATAAAGGCATATATAAGGGTTAATGCTAGAACCACTCGGTAAGCTTCAAGGCGAAGTGTCCCTAGTAATATATGGAATTCAACTGGGATGAAAATCGACAGTACAAATAACATCGCGAGCAAGCGAATAATCATGCCTGTACTTCCTTAACAACAAGTAATTTATGTATATAAAACAATGTTAATACCAAAACCAATAATGTGATGTTAGCAATCAAAGTCGCTATTGCTGCGCCCTCTATACCATAGAGTTGAATGAATACTAAATTACAAATGACATTAACGACAAAAGCTGTAACTAAAATTATATTTAAGTATTTTACTTTTTCGCGAATGATAAACATAAATGAAAATGTAATGCTTGCAGCACGAAATAATTGTGCCATTAACAATAAGCCTAATGCATGTCTGGCAACGGTATATTCATTACCAAATGCAATTAGTATCCAATCAGACAGTAAATACATTATTCCTGTGACTGCTAACACTACAAGTATGACCAAAGCGGTAGACTGCCAGAAGAAAGCGCGTAAAGTTGACTGTGCGTGTTTAAACATGTTTAACAAGCGGGGATATATAGTCGCCTCCATCGCTTGTAAGAAAAACAGAATGATATACGATATTCTTGAAGCAACACTGTACTCTGCTACTTGCTCATTGGGTAAAAACCACCCAACCATAATCGTGTCAGTAAAAATCATCAAATATGAAATTATTGAGATTGGAGCTAACGGTATAGATTTTTTTAAAATTTGTTTTAAGTCAGGGACTATTTCAATTGTGTCTTGTCTACTGTTTACATTTAAAAGACTCTGTTTAGAGGTAAAGCGATAAGTGAATATTGCCGCAAGAGAACCTGATAATACGAGTGAAGCTGTATATAAAAAGAGCGTATATTGATCGTTTGAGAAATAAGTCCAAAACACTAAAATTAAGAATAAAAAAGTAATTGCTGTAAGAGCGTTTTGACCTAAAACACCTAATACTGTTTTTTTAATCGCTTTTAAATAAGTGCTATTCAAAATAACTAAATTGAAAAATACAATTCCCAAACTAGCAATAATGAGTTCACTTATACTAACTGTAGCTTCGACACCATTGTGAAAAAATGAATTTTGTAGATAGGGTGTTAAAATAACCCAAACGGTCATGAAAATTAAGGATAAGGCGAATACGGCTTTATAACTTACTTTGAGAAAGTCGGTTTTAAACGTCAAATTATCAACATGAGAACTAGCAACTTCTTTCATTAGTAATTGATCAATACCTAATCTACTAATCAGTGCAACCCCGGTAATAAACGTCATCAATAGCATCACATCACCTGCACCAGATTTACTTAAATAATTAGTGATTAACAGGATCACAGCGAAGTTTAATGCAACCCCAGCAAAACGAGCTATTAAAGATAAAAGGCTTTGAAGCAATAAAGGGTTTTTTATTACCTTATTGAATAATGTAGATAGGACACTCATAGGTTTGCCTAGCTATAGCGAATAACAAAGCTAAGGTTAATTATGGTAATGAGTTGTTTTAAATTACTCATTGATGAAATCTGCAATGTAGTTAGTTAAGTTTTCATTACCTACAGTTGTTGTTGAACAGACGGTTTCAGAAAAGTTAGAGCCAATAATGTTATGTAATTGCTCGTTTAATTCTTCTTGAGTACTCGCTGTAAAGACACCATCAAGTTTACCCATCCATTTTAAACCATCTGCTTGGTGATCATTACGATGTTCGCCTAATTTGAATTGGCGGTTCATAACAATAATAGGAGTTTGTTGCTCTCTAGCACTAATGATATTACCCATGCCAGCGTGGGATACAAACACAGATGCTTCAGAAATATTCTGATTGTATTGCTCACCGTCCAAAAAACGATCCCATTTCATGTTTTTAGGGGTGTAATCACCATCACTGATCTGCGCAATAACTTCTTGTTGGTGTTCAGCTGCCCATGAGTCCATATATTCAATCAAGCGATTGAAAGGAAATTGAGTTCCTACAGCAACAAAAATCACAGTATTGATCCTTTATAGATTATATTTTCGCCATCGCTTAAAGGTTGCCATTGAGTAATGACTTTATCAGCATGTTTTTTTACCATTCTGCCAGATCGAGAGATCTGACTAACATTGGCAATGCTATCTACCCAAATAGTTTTTATAGGCAGTGCTTTAGCAATTAAGAAAGCTATCGCTCCCGGTGCAGCACCTGTAGAAATAATTGCAGTTGGACGCTCTTTAATAAATATAAGCAATAATTGAAAGGCAAGAGGTATTAATTTGTGTTTACTATCTGCACTAGCATCAGTAATGGTTAGCACTCTTCGGGAATTCTTGGCAGCTGTCGCATAGCCAGCCCCGGGAGTGACATAAACCATATCGAAACGGTCTTCTAAAGGATTACAAATTTTATTTAATTGAATCCAGTGCCCACCCGGTGATGCTATTGCTAAAACTTTACGTTTTTTAGGATAGTTTTTAGTAGCCATGATTCAATAGTTGTTCCATATCGTTTGTAGCTAAGTTGTAAGTAACCGCTAAGTTATCAGGTGGTTTTTAGTCGTTAAACCCTAAACCAGTTTTTTAAGATAAAAAGCTGCTTGATCACCCGCTTTTGCTTTGTTTAATACTTTACTATGTTCAGTAAAAGATTTGATTTCTTCAGCATTGAATGGTGATTTATCGGGATTAACTGCATAAGAATTCTCATCATGTAGAGCAATATCTTGTTTGTACTGCTCACTGCCCCAGCTTTGGAAAGCGAAAGAATCATACTCAACATCTTCAAGAGCAAATCCTGTTTTTCCTGCCAACATATGGACACTTTTAATCGAATGTAAAAATAAATGACGCGGTGCATCTAATTGTACCCAGTTTTCAGCATAATGACGCCAAGCCCAAGAGGTAACGGTAGGAATTCGTAACATACAGATGCCACCTGGTTTAAGTAAGTCCCAAGTTTTTTCTAACACTTCTACTTGATCAAATACATGCTCATAGGAGTGATTGAACATGATTAAATCCCATCCGCCATCGTCACCATTAAAGTCACCATAATTACCGTCATGGCTGGTATTTTTGGGGAGTTCATGGATAGAATTTTTTATAATAGTTAAACCATTGTCATATTGGATATCTCCTGTATTAAAGGGATCTATGCCAAGAATATTTTTAAACCCAGCTTCCTTCATTGAATGCAATAAATGACCTGCACCACAACCGACATCTAGTATTTTTGAATCTAAATCGACGTTAGCGTGTTGCAATGATGGCAGTTTGTCGTGTGGTTGGATTTGCTGCATTAAGTTACCGAGAATGCCTTTACCAGTCGCGGCAAAACGGTCACGATTTCTTATTAATTTACCTTTAATACCTGCAACCGGTTTAACCACATCATAAGAATAGTAATCATCACTAGGATAATATTCTTGAATGTTCTCAGGCACTTCAACTATTTGTAAACAGCCACAATCTGAACATTCAAAATAGTTATGTGTATCACGTAAACCTAGCATCATTTCACGTACTTTATAGATTGTATTTCTATCTGTATTTTCACAAATTTTGCATTGTAAAAGGCTTCTATCATCCATTAGCTATGTAATCCTGCATTAACGATATCGATAAGGTATTGGCCATAACCACTTTTCTGTAATGGATCAGCTAGCTTTAGTAGTTGTTCTGTAGTGATATAGTTCATAAACCACGCCACTTCTTCAGGACAGGCTATTTTCAAGCCTTGGCGGTCTTCAATTACTCGAATATAGTTTGCAGCATCAAGTAATGATGCATGTGTGCCTGTATCTAACCAAGCGGTGCCGCGTTTTAGCATTTCGACGTTGAGATTACCTTGCTCAAGGTAAACACGATTAACATCGGTAATTTCTAACTCACCACGAGGTGATGGTTTGATATTTTTAGCTATATCTAAAACGTTATTATCGTAAAAATATAAACCCGTAACTGCATAATTTGACTTAGGCTTTTCGGGCTTTTCTTCAATACTAAGTGCAACGCCATTTTTATCAAAATCTACTACACCATAACGTTCTGGGTCACGAACATAATAACCAAAAACAGTAGCGCCATCGTCTTTTTTAGCCAGCGTTAATAAACGCTCCGATAAGCCTTCACCATAATAAATATTATCGCCTAAAATCAAAGTAACAGGGTCGTTACCGACAAATTCTTTTCCGATAATAAATGCTTGTGCTAATCCTTCAGGGTTTGGCTGAACAGCATACTGAATATCCAGCCCCCATTTTGAACCATCGCCTAATTGTTTTTGGAACTGATCGCTGTCATGAGGTGTAGTGATAATTAAGATTTCACGAATGCCTGAGAGCATTAACACGGTGAGCGGATAGTAGATCATCGGCTTGTCATAGACTGGCATTAATTGCTTACTAACCACCTGTGTGAGTGGGTGCAAACGTGTGCCGCTTCCTCCGGCGAGGATAATTCCTTTTCTCATGATGCTTGAGTCTCAGATAGATGTGGTTAATTTCTGCGCATCATACCTAATTATGTGTGTTTTTTCTAATATTGAAGATGAAATAGGTAGTTGTACAGACGGATAAACAATAGCTTAAATAAAGTTATAAATATAAAAACAGGCTAAAAGTGGGAGGGTGTCTTTTTTAATAGATTTTTATTATTTATTAATAGTTTTCTATTTGCCACTTTTAACAATATTTTCAATCTCATCAGGATGATCAATAAAGTAATTCCGAGTACCTTGAATTTCTTCAATAATATCGTTACGGCGTTTTTCTTCATTACTGGGTTGATCTACTCTGTTCCAGTAAGCTAAGGTTTGAGATTGCTTTGAAAATATCTTTAATTGATAGGCTTGCGACATGTGAAACATTGCTCGTGCTATTTCCCCTTGGCTAGCAGGAGCAGGTTCGATAATCCGTTGTTTATTGTCTATTTTAAAATCATAAGAGCCAATGGCGCGAATTTCCCCCTTTATTACTCCAAAGCGCTTACTTGCGCGAAGCATATTTAAATCTCGTCGACTAGGGAATAAGTTGTGTAGGTCTGATTCTATGAAGTTAAAAGCATCTGAGTTATAACGACAATCACGACGGTCACGACATTTTAATGCTTTAACCACCCAACCCATGGGAAATACATGTTCAATATTAATCCATTCTGGCTTTGTTGGCCCAAAATGTTGTTGGCTGTATAAGGTTTTTCCACCTGTGGCATAAAGTTCACGCCAAAAAACTCGAATGGCTTTTTGATAGCTGGATAACTGGGTCTGCGGTTTACTCATGGTAGAAAGGGTAACATGATTCATAAGCTAAAGAGTTATGTTAAAAGTAGGTGCCTCCTTAGATTCCCTAGGAATCAAGGTGGTAGTAGGCAAGTTTCCGTAAGGGAATGACGGGGACCGTTTTAGCAGCGTACCGAATTCCCAAATAAAACTGAAGTATGTAATGCTATTCACTCATTATTAACTTAATCGCTTCTAATCCTTTTCTTAAGGTTGTTTCATCTTTTGCATAATTAATCCGAATACATTGGTGTTTATGCGGCCAGTTGTCATCGATATTTATGAAAAAATTCTGTCCAGGAATAATATATACATCTTTCTCTTTAAGGTGTTGATAAAGAGTTTCACTGCGAATTTGTGAGTCTTTAAACCAAATCCACATAAAGAATGCCCCTTCTAGTTTATGTAAATAAACAGGCATATCTCCAAACACTTCATCGAAAAGTCTAATAGCAGTTTGTGCTTTATCTCTATAGAAAGGCTCGATCACATTTCGGCAAAGTTTAAGTAATTCTTTATCCTTTATCATACGTGTCATTAAAGTAGGACCGACACTATTCGGTGCAAGAATCATGCTGCCGTTTATACGTCCCATGGCTTGTATAATATCTTTATTTGCGATTACGATGCCTGTGCGTAAACCGGGTAAACCTAGTTTAGAAAGCGACATACACAATATGATATTCGTATTCCATGTCAATTTCGCATCAGTATAAATACAGCCTGGAAATGGATGGCCGTAAGCATTATCAATAATTAAAGGAATCTTGTATTGCTTGGCTAATACATCAAGCTGATATAATTCATCATCTGTAATGACGTTGCCAGTAGGGTTAGTCGGGCGGGAAACACATAAGGCGCCTATGTCATGATCTTCGGCTAATAAAGTTTCTACAGCATTAAAATCAATAATATATTTGAATTGTTTTGAGCCAGGGTTAGTAGGGTCAGATGTGGTATCAATCAATTCTATTTCGGGTTTGATCGATGCGAACATATCTTCTGATAAACCTTGATCCGCATAACCCACATATTCTGGCGCTAACGGAAATAAAATCTTCTTTTTACTACCATCAGGCATTTCGCCCGCGAACATATTAAATAAACTGAAAAAATTAGCCTGACTGCCATTACTGAGTGAAATATTCTCAGAATCAAGTCCCCAATCGAATTCATCATTGAGTTTGTTTGATAGAGCAACTCTAAAGTCATCATTGCCTTGTGGGCCATCGTATAAGCCAATCATTTGATCAACTTTAGTACTGGATATTAGCTTCTGTAATTCAGATACAAATATTTCATTAGCCTCTGGAATTAAGGCAGGATTACCACCCCCAAGCATGATGATATCGGGATTATTGCTACTGTTAGCCTTGCCCAAATCTTCCATCAATTGAGTGATGCCATTGGGTCGAGTGAATTTGTTACCGAAATTTGAATAGCTCATGAAAATGATAGCTTTCTAAATTTTAAAGATAAATAGTATAACGTTGCCTACAAATATTCCCTAGGAATCCGAAAGATAAAAGTGTTATTTTTTAATGAGTTTCTTCATGAGGAATAGCCCAATTGGATTTAAATAATGAATTTAGTAAAACAAAAGTAGCTAAAAGTAGGGGGGTGTCATTTATGTTATTTAAATCGATCAACAGGATATTTAAACATAGCTCCTAATCTATATTTGTATGATCATAATCATCACAAATAAACAAACAGAACTACCAAAAAGAATCATTAAGATCTTCATCAAGCTTCTTCCCAGGTGCACATTCTTCGCTAAAGTAGGAATGACTTCGGTAGGCGCCGTTATAGTAGTCTCTAGCAGTTTGTTCCGCTACATGTGCACGAACACCTAACATTTTTGCGGCACGAACATTTCTTTGGATCGCCTGACAATCTGTTTTCTGTTCGTTCAATTCGCCACGAACATGCATTGCTTCGTGAGTAAAGACATGCAAACTGGTTAATCCTTGGGTATTGGCTGTCTCTGGTGATTTTAGGTAATCACGTAAGTCCGAACAGGTTGGGTATTGTAAGACGATTTCACCTGTCGTCGGGCTACCTGTTCCAGCTAATCCAAATTGATCATAAACAGATTCAAATACAGTGACACATTTTACTTTTGCACGTTTATTATCAGCTAACTGTGAAGCTTTTGCTGATAATAGACTTTCAAAACGCCAATGATCTACATAGGGATATCCTGCCAATAAAGCACAAACGGCTAAGATGGCCATGTAACTTAGAGAAAAGGCATCAAATTCTTTTGGAGTATTCCATTCTCGAACGATGAGCCAAATAAATAACAGACTTAATATTAAAAGAATTAGCATGGTATTGGGATAATTTGGTAAAATGATAATTTACCAGAAGCTATATTTATACTGGATGAACGACAGAAAAGCTGATGGTATCTCTAAAGTATAAAAAGGCGGAATATTCTACTTAATATTCCCCCTTTAATTGCAATTTTAAATGAAGAGATTGTTACTTTATTTCGTCATTAATTTGCTTGATAGTTTCTTCTGTTGTACGAACTGCATTTGCAATCATTCTAAAATTAGCCATTGCCGCTGCATAACCATCAATACC
This sequence comes from uncultured Cocleimonas sp., assembly GCA_938041705.1. Lineage (GTDB taxonomy): Bacteria > Pseudomonadota > Gammaproteobacteria > Thiotrichales > Thiotrichaceae > Cocleimonas. Next base: position 13,351 of record CALISP010000153.1, read on the forward strand.
TGGTATTTGAGCTGCTGCTGTACCATCAGAGACGACTTGAACTTCAAAACCTTGCTCCATAAATTCACGCATATGTGCTTCAGTACAAAGGTTAGCTGACATACCGGCAAGAATTACTTTAGATACACCTCGCTTACGAAGCTGCAAAACCATGTCATTAGTTTCAGGGCCGAATACTTTATGCGGGCTAGATACTATTGTTTTGCCATTGTTGATAAATGGCTTATATAGATTTAACCAATCAGCACCTGAGTTTTCGAATCCTTCAGTACTTAAAGCATCTTTACGATCGAACATACCTAAACCATGCATAGCTTTTTCAAGTGCACCTCCGTGTTCCCATTTATGATCGTGCGGGTAGTAGTAATGAGGAGAGATAAACACGGGTAAGTCTTTGCTGTCAGCTATTTTGAATAGTTTTTCAATATTCTCTACTGTCTTATTTTCAGTAACATTTTTTCCTACTAATCCCCATGTAACGCCTTTGGGACTTAGAAAATCATTTTGCGGGTCAGTGATAACAATAGCAGTTTGACCCTTTACAAATTTTACCCCTGGGTCTGGTAGGCCAGCTGCGTGTGTAATACCTACTGTTGCAGCGATAAGTACGCTAGCAACTGTCGTACTGATAGTGAGTTGTTTTAGTGTTTTGAACATCTGAATTCCTCTCTTTTTCGTTAAGTAATTAATAAATGGTTTAGGTCACTAATAACCATGTATTCATTATTGAGTGTCAGACTCAATAAGTTAATGTTCGAAAGTTTCTAATTATTGTCCGAGTGTTCAAATATGAACCTGAAAAAACTAATGATTGTCTTTTGATGGATGCTTTAGGCGATATATTGCGAATTATACGTTTGCAAGGAAGTGTTTACTTCAATGCCTGTTTTTGCTCGTCTTGGGGCTTATCAATGGAGCGAAGTCATTACTCGATGTTCCATATTATTGTAAAGGGGGATGCATGGTTGCAGATGGATTCACTCAAAGAGCCCATGCATCTTCAAGCAGGTGATATTGTGTTTTTCCCTAAAGGAGCTGCACATACCATTGCAGAACAGAAGAATACAGATTGTATTTCAGGTAGCAAAGTGGTGGATGCATATGCCAGAGGTGAAACAGTATTCGATGGAAATCAAGAAGTGTTTAATATCGTTTGTGGCTATGTTGAATATACAAATTATTTAACACATCCTTTCATTGAAAACTTACCTCAGCTAATTCACATAAATACAGAAATGCGTACTAAATTTGTTTGGCTAGATAGCGTTATTCAACAAATAGTGATTGAAAGTAAAGAGAAAAGTCCTGGAGCTAAAGCCTTAATTGATAAATTTACTGAAGTTCTCTTTATGCAAATAATCCGAGTCTACGCCGAAGAAATGAATACCCAACAGGGGTATCTTTCGGCATTGATGGATAAACAACTATCACATGCACTTGCGTTAATTCATAGCGAGTCTGATAAAGATTGGAGTATAGAGTTACTTGCGGATGAAGTTGGTATGTCGCGTTCATCTTTATACAGCCGTTTTAATGACTATATAGGTATGCCACCGATGAAATATTTATATGAATGGCGTATGTTAGAAGCCAAACAAAAAATTGAAAGCAGTAATAAAGCTATTGGCTTGATTGCAGAAGAAGTTGGATACCATTCGGATAGTGCTTTTCAAAAAGCCTTTAAACGTTTTTTTAATTTTACGCCTGCATCCTTGAGGAAAAAATAGCAAAAGGATTAATACAAACCTCGTAAAAGTAAGGGTGTGTCATTCTTTGGCGTTATCTAACAGATCCACAAATGCCTGTCCTGCATTAGAAAGACTTCTATTGGCATGTTGAACAATACCTAGGGTTCTTTCAATGAGTAATCCTTTGATATTGATTGAGACCAAATCATCTTCTAGCATGGCTATCGGTAAGGCACTCCAACCTAGACCTATGGCAACCATCATACGAATAGTTTCCAGATAATTAGTTTCTAAAATCACATCCAATGATTTTTGTTTTTGAATTACGGGTTTTTCGATCACGCTGCGAGTATAGGTTCCTACTGCAGGTAATATAGCACTATGTTTAGCTAGTTCGGTGATATTGATTTGTTCTTTCTCAGACAGTTTTGCTAAAGGATGATCTTTTGCAACCGCAATGGTAAGTGGATCATTCCAAAGAGGTTTGAGTAATAAGCGTTTTGGCTTGGATGAAGGGAGTGTTACAACGCCAAGCTCAAAGTTACCTTTTTCAATTTCTTGACAGGCATCTTCAGAATCCATAAAGGCAAGATCTAAACGGACCTGGGGAAAATCTTCGGCAAAGTGTTTGAGTGTTTCTGGTAAACGTCTGAGGCCTATATGATGTGATGTTACTAATGATAGATCACCACTAACTTGTCCATTAAGGTTATCAATCACAAGTTGTGATTCTTTCATGTCTTGTAAGATTCTTCTAGCTATTGGCAACAAGGCTTTACCAGCCTGGTTCAACATTACCCGTTTACCGATACGGTCAAATAATTTACTGCCTAATTGATCTTCCAATAAAGCGATACGTTTGCTGATTGCAGGCTGAGTAATGTATAGAGACTCTGCGGCCTTAGAAAAAGTGCCTAAATCTGCTACTGCTAAAAATGCTTTGTAGGCTGAGATATCCATTGTTGTAATACCCTTTTGTAGTAATTTATATAGTAACTTTATATAATTATTCTATATAACTATTTGGAATGTAAATTATGAATAAATACGATTATAGTTATAAGTGATTTGAGAGTAAACTGGCTTATTAGTGAGATGAAGTCGTATCTGCTTTATAACTTTTATAGATACTTTACTAATTTCTTTTTAATTTAATCTGAATTGAAGCTAATTAAACTCTTGTACTTAAACTTCTAATTCAGAATTCCACTTCAGTATATTAAGGTAAGAGCAATGTCTAAAACATATAATGTAGCAGTTGTTGGCGCAACAGGCGCAGTCGGCGAAGTTATGCTAGAAATTTTAGCTGAGCGTAATTTTCCAGTAGGAACAGTTTACGCTTTGGCAAGTGAACGTTCTGCAGGTAAACGCGTAAAGTTTGGTAATAAAAGTTTAGTCGTTGAAGATTTAGCAACATTTGATTTCTCAAAAGTCCAAATCGGTTTGTTTTCACCTGGTGGTGCTATCTCACGTGAGTTTGCACCAATAGCGGCTTCACAAGGTTGCGTCGTTATTGATAACACTTCAGAGTTCCGTTACGACGATGATATTCCATTGGTTGTTCCTGAAGTTAATCCGCATGCAGTAGCGAATTATACAAATCGAGGCATTATCGCAAATCCTAATTGTTCTACTATTCAGATGTTGGTTGCACTTAAACCAATTCATGATGCGGCAAAAATCACCCGTATTAATGTATGTACTTATCAAGCAGTATCAGGATCAGGTAAACCTGCAATAGATGAATTAGCTGGACAGACAGCTCAATTACTTAATGGTAAAGAAGCAGAGGTAAAGGTCTATGCAAAGCAGATTGCTTTTAATGTGATCCCTCAAATTGATGTATTCCAAGAAAACGGATATACCAAAGAAGAAATGAAAATGGTTTGGGAAACTAACAAAATCATGGAAGATGATGATATTTTAGTCAATCCGACGGCTGTTCGAGTTCCTGTATTCTTTGGGCATTCAGAAGCCTTACATATTGAAACCAGAGATCCTATTAGTGCCGAATATGCAACAGAGCTATTAAATGCTGCAGACGGTGTGGTTGTAATTGATAAACGTGAAGACGGTGGGTATGCCACAGCAGTCTCTGATGGCGCTAATACAGACCCTGTTTTTGTTAGTCGTATCCGTGAAGATATTTCGCATTCAAGCGGGCTCAATATGTGGGTTGTTGCTGATAACGTTCGCAAAGGAGCTGCATTGAATAGTATTCAGATTGCTGAAGTACTTATCCGCGATTATTTATAGGGTGTATTGAGTATAGTGATATTGATCACTTTGCTTTATACATAGTGAATAGAACGTTTAAATTTCAATCTCCTCATTAAGACAATTATTCGTTTGGATTAATAAGATACTTGTCAGAAAGTGACACTTTTCTGACAAGTATCGCTATAGCTAGATCCAAATTGGACAATTATGACAATAATCATTAACCGTTCAGGTTTGATTAATCAATTCTTTGATATAAATGCGTCTAGTATCCAGTAGTAAGGGTTCTGGAAATATTAGCGAACAATCCTGAGTAATTAAGTTGGATGTTTGTTACTCAACTTATCACTAATATTATTAGTAATAAAAGACAGATAAGCATAACTTAACCATTAGCTCAAAAACTATATAAGAAAGAGCTATGAGTCTCAGACAGTTTCAATGTACTTATGTATGTGAAGCAATGAAAGGATTCAACTAAATGATAAAAATAAAAAGGGGAATAATAGTGAATAAGAAAGCCTTAAGTCTTGCCATTTGTTTGGCCATGGCTATTCCAACAGCTTCTAATGCACTCAGCTTAGGAGAGATTGAGTCTAAATCAAGTTTAAACCAACCTTTCCAAGGTAGAATTAACTTATTACAGACAAGTCCATCCGAAGTTCAAAATCTTCGTATACGCGTTGCTTCTCCAGAAGTGTTTAATCGTGTTGGGATAGATAGACCTGCATTCCTAAATAGCATTCGTTTTAGGACAGCGGTCCAAAATGGAAAACCTGTTATATTAGTAAGTTCTAATCAGCCAATAAACGAACCTTTCTTAAACTTCTTATTAGAAGTTAGCTGGCCTAACGGACAACTCCTTAAAGAATATACAGTTTTGCTTGATCCTCCTGTATTGCTACGCCCAAATACGGCGATTGCAAGCAACAACGCAGGTATTCGAGCAGAGCCAAGAGCACAAGGTCAAATTAAACGTGCTCCGCAAATGACTCCACAGCAGTTACAAGCACAACGCCAGCGTCAAGCTCAAGCACAGCAGGCTCAACGCCAGGCACAGCAACAACGTCAAGCTCAACAAGCTCAAGCTCAACAAGGCCAAGGTGTTTCTGAATTTGAACGTCAAGCTCAACAAGTATTACAAGGACAACCGGCTAGACGTGTAGCAGCTGCACCTGCTCGTTCTACATCTCGTGCTTCATCAGGTACTTATCGTGTAAGAAAAGGCGATACATTATCTAAGATAGCTAGCAGATTAGGCGTCAATGGAGTTGGCAGAGATCAAATGATGATGGCATTGTTCGAAAAGAACCGTCGCGCATTTAGTCAAGGCAATATGAATAACTTGAAAGCTGGCGCTGTTATGGCACGTCCTAGTGCTCAAGAAGCAAAAAGCCTAAGTTCACGTCAAGCTAAGTCACAAATTATCGCCCAAGCAAGAGCCTGGAAAGCGAAACGTACACAAATTGCTAGTACTGGAACAAACAGTGGCAATAAAACAAATAATGCTCGTTTAGAAGTATTAGGTAAAACAAGTGGTGCAACGGCTAACAATTCTAGTAGTGGTGGCAAATCAGCTGCAGTTGCAGATTTGAATCAAAAGTTAGCATTATTAAACGAATCGTTAACAACTAAACAACAAGAGAATATAGAATTAAAATCTCGTGTTGGTGAACTTGAATCATTACTTCGTAAGAAAAACCGTTTAATTGCATTAAAGAGCGAGCAATTAGCAGGTTTACAATCAGGAATGTCTGCAAATGATCCACAAGCAGCAGACCAAAATAGCGAAACTCAAGGTTCAAATTTAAATAATGATGCTGTTGTAGCTAATATTGGTAACGATATTCAAGATCAAGTGGCTGGAGAATTAGCTTCTGAGAACGGTGAAATCGTTCGGGCAAACCCAGAAACTGCAATCGTTGATAATAATCAACAGCTAGAGCAGATCATTTCAGAACCTGAGCCAGAGATAGTAGAGCCTGAGGTAGCAAAACAAGAACCAGCATCAAATGCATTTAAACCTGAGCCAGAAGCTGGCATGGATATAATGGGTTTGGTCACTTCGCCAGTAGGTTTGGCAGCAGGATTAGGATCACTTGCATTATTGGGTGGTTTTGCCTTCATGAGACGTCGTAAGAATAAATCTGATGATGTTGAAGACTTCTCTGATCTAATCGATAGTGGATTAAATGATCAACCATTTGAAGATGACATCATTGAGACTGATTTTGATGATCAGCAAGCTAATGATAACTCTGAATTCGTTGAACAAGAGTATGACAATGACCTAACAGCTCAAGAATCATCAATTCCTGAGGCTGATAGTGCATTAGATGACTTGATTCAAGAAGCAGATGTTTACATTGTTTATGGCTTACATGATCAAGCTGAGTCAGAAATTAAACGTGCTTTAATGACTTATCCTGATAATCCAGCATTACATGCTAAATTATTAGAAAACTTCAAAGCAGCAGGTGATGCAGAAGCATTTGAAGATGCAACTAAGACCTTCATGAAGCTTGAGTCTGATGAAAAGCAAAATTATTGGGATGAAATTTGTGAATGGGGTAATGCCTTATTACCAGATAGCAAACTGTATGATAGTTCTTCATTAGCAGGTGCTGCAGGAGTAGCGGCAGCAGCAACAGGTGCGGCAATGGTTGCAGGTACTGCAATAGCAGCAAAAGATGATGCTGGAGATTTATTCTCAGATATAAGTGAGAAAACGACAGAAACTTTAAAATCAACAGTTAGTGAAGATGACCTTATCGAAGATACTATTTTAGATGAATTTGATGAAGTTGATTTAGCCACTGATATTCAAGACTTTGATGACTTTGATGATCTTGATTTAGACGGTGTTTTAGATGCTGATGAATTAGACGATATTACGGGTTCAGTTGAGATCGCAGACTTAGATGATGATTTCGTAATTGATTTAGATGATGACTTTGATTCGTTAAGTTCAATTGACTCAAGCGCATCTTCGAATGAAGATGAGAATAATGAAGTAACATTGAACGATAATCATGATGTGGAAGAGAATATTGAAGATACAGACTTCCTTTTTGATGATGAGTCATTAGAAGACCTATTAAACGCTGAAACCGATGATGATCTATCGGTGATGAATCTGATGGATGATGATGCTAGTGGAGATAGTGATGTAAGTTCAGCGACTAATTTGAATCTAGAGATTGGTGCAGAAGATTTTGATAAAATTATGCCAGAGAATAACGCATACAAATCAAAATCTAATGATTTGAATGCTCAGTTCGATGCTGATGGCGATGACAACTTACTTGCTGATTTTGATGATAACTTATCCTTTTTAGATCTTGATGATGATGCTGAAGTTATCGGTGAAACACAAATCGAAACAAAAATTGATTTAGCTAGAGCTTACATTGATATGGGTGACATTGAAGGTGCAAGAAGCACTCTAGAAGAAGTCATGGAATCAGGTAGTGATGAGCAAAAACGTCAAGCAGAAGAGTTATTGCATCAAAACGGATAATTAATCTGATTGATGTTATTAGAAAGCCGAGTTTAACTCGGCTTTTTTGTGTTTGGCATATATTACTCAGTGAATTATTGTATTTAAGAGGTTTTAATTTCAAACCGTGAAACTATCATTCTTATAAAGACTCACTATAATCAAGTTTAGAAAATTCACTTGAGTAGCAGCAATGAAATACGCAGCATGTATCGAATACGACGGTACAGCATACTATGGCTGGCAACGCCTTTCTCATGGCCCTTCGGTACAAGCTGAAGTAGAAAAATCATTGTCAAAAGTTGGTAATCATAAGATTGAACTGACTTGTTCCGGAAGAACAGATAGTGGCGTCCATGGTATTGGACAAATTGTTCATTTTGAATCAGATGCTATTCGTGATCAAAAAGCATGGAAGATGGGTTGTAACACCAATTTGCCAGACGACATTACAATGCGCTGGATTCAACCTGTGATTGATGATTTCCATGCTCGATTTTCTGCAAAATCGAGACGTTATCGCTATATAATTATCAATCAAGTGACTCGCCCCGCGATTATTTACAATAAAGTCTGTTGGTTTAAAGATTCTTTAGATGCTGATTTAATGCATCAAGCTGCTCAGATGTTGCTGGGTGAAAATGACTTTAGTAGTTTTCGAGCTGCAGGTTGTCAGGCAAAACACGCTATGCGTGAATTACAAGAAATCAGTGTTAGTCGTGAAGGCCAATATATATATGTTGATATCATTGCTAATGCTTTTTTACATCATATGGTTCGAAATATCGTCGGTAGCTTATTTGAAGTAGGTAAACAGGCGAAGGCGCCTGAATGGTTTTCAGAGTTGTTAGAAATCAAAGATAGAAATCAAGCAGGAATTACTGCACCTGCTTGTGGTTTGTATTTTGTTAGCGTTGAGTATCCTGTTGAGTTTGACTTACCAAAAGTTTCAAAGCCGCCATTTTTCGGGTTTTGAATTTAATTTATTCATTCATTCATTCATTCATTGAAAAGACACCCCCCGACTTTTAAGCAATATCTTGTGATTTACAAAACTAAACCCTTTGTTATTCCAAAAGTAGGGGGGTGTCTTTTTAATTCTTCTTATTCCATAATCATTGAAATATGACAAATAAAATACACAACGCTTCTCCACAGATTATGGGCATCTTAAATGTTACGCCGGATAGTTTTAGTGATGGCGGAAAATACAATGAAATTGATGCTGCAATAGAGCGTGCGTTACAAATGCAACAACAAGGCGCAGATATTATTGATATAGGGGGTGAATCTACCCGTCCAGGTGCTGAAACGATAGACGATGAAGAACAAATTACAAGAGTGATTCCAGTGATTGAGGGCATTCGACGACAGGATAAAGGTCTGCTGATAAGTGTCGATACAACCAGTAACCGCGTTGCGGAGATTGCGCTGGAGGCTGGAGCCAACTGGATTAATGATATTTCAGCAGCAGAGGAATCAATTGAAATTTTGGAATTAGCTGCTGATAAAAAGGCACCTATTGTATTAATGCATCGCAAAGGAAAATCCAAAACGATGCAAGATGCGCCTTATTACGATGATGTCTGTAGAGAAGTAGGGGAATACTTAGAAGCAAGAGCAGAAATAGCGTTAGCTTCTGGTATTGCCAAAGACAATATAATGCTCGATCCTGGTATTGGTTTTGGTAAAACCTTTGAACACAATTTAATACTTTTGAAAGGACTAGCATCAATTGTAAAATTGGGTTATCCAATTTTATTAGGAACTAGCAGGAAACGTTTTCTGGGTGAAATCATATCGGAAGATGATCCTGAAAAGCGTGTAGCAGCTACCTGTGCAACTACAGCACTAGGAGTGAATTTGGGTGTTAAGATTTTTCGAGTTCACGATGTCGAAGAAAATAAACATGCAATGGATGTTGCATGGGCTATAAAAACTGCCAGTGACAACCGATAAATTTAAAAAAGACACCTCCCCACTTTTAAGCTAACTCTTTTATTAGCAGTAATTAGTACTTTCAAAGTCTAAAGCCTAGAATCTTTTCAACTAAGCTTACTTAAACGAACGCAAATGCCTTACATAAGGGTTTTAATCTATGAATAATACAATTAATGAAGTTCTCGATTTTTGGTACAGTGAAGAGAATTCAAAAAAATGGTTTAACTCAACGTCTGAATTTGATGCAGATATAAAACAACGTTTTGAAAATCTTTGGCAGGATGCAGCAAATAATAAACTGTTGGCATGGGAAGAATCAGCAAATGGTTGCTTAGCTTTGTGCATTGTACTTGATCAATTCCCACTAAATATGTTTCGTGGTGAAAACAAAAGTTTCCAAACTGAGCAACAATCAATACAAGTGGCTAGAAGTGCTATAACCAATGGTTTTGATGATGAAATAGAAAAACAAAAAGTTTCATTTTTGTTTATGCCTTTGATGCATAGCGAAGTGATGCAAGATCAAGACTTGTGCGTAGCTTGTTTTGAAAAACGTGAACTAGAAGATAATCTACGTTTTGCAAAACATCATCGAGGTATTATCGAAGAGTTTGGACGTTTTCCGCATAGAAATGAAATCCTTGGAAGAGATAGCAGTGATGAAGAAATTGCTTATCTAAATTCAAAAAGAGCATTTACTGGTTAATTTCAATTTAAGTGTATTTACACTTTTCAGAATTTTGACTAAGTGGTCATATCTTAAATTCCCTTGACAATAAAAGGTTAAAAGATTCTAATAAAAATAGAGCGATTGCTCTATTTGCAAGTTAGAGTTATTTAATACTATCAAAAGGGCATCCATTGGATTCTAAACAAGAAACAATTAACACGGTAAGCAATAGTTCAGTATTGAAAACTGAAGATGCTCATCAAGTGTTGAAGATGTGGAATAAGTTTGGCCATTCAAAAGCCGGGCGAAAGCTTTTCAACTTTATGTTAGGACGTATCGTTCCATATACGGGTAATATAAAAGCAGAGGT
>CALISP010000154.1 GCA_938041705.1 uncultured Cocleimonas sp.
TAAAAATGATACTTTAAGCCGTCAATTTTTACGTCAATTTCTTATTAATTTAACGGGCTCATTTTGAGAGTCGGAATATTATTTAAATGAAAATTTCGAAAGGCTTGGATATCGCTATTACTGGTGCTCCAGTTCAAATTATAGCTGATGACATAGAGTCAAAATCACCAGCTATTTCTACTGTTGCTGTAATTGGCACAGATTACAATTTACTTCGACCTTCCATGCTTGTTGCCGTTGGTGACAAAGTTAAGTTAGGTCAAGCTCTGTATACAGACAAAAGTAATCCTGGGTTTAATTACACGTCTCCGGGTGCAGGAACGATTACACAAATAAATCGAGGGGCAAAGCGTGCTTTGTTGTCGATTGTTATACAGCTAGATGAAGATGAAGAGCATGTTGAGCTACCTAAGTTCGATGAAAACGGATTAGATGCTTTGTCTGAAGCAGAGGCTCGTAATATTCTTCAAGAGTCAGGTGCTTGGACTGCAATTAGAACTCGACCTTATAGTAAAACACCTGAAGTGGATCATGAACCAGCAGGTATTTTTGTCAAAGCTATCGATACTGATCCTTTATGCGCTTATCCTTCTGTAATTATTAGACACAAGACGCAAGCGTTTCAAGATGGACTCAAGGTATTAGCAAAACTAACCAGAGGAAAGGTTTATGTCTGCCAGCATGAAGAAGCTTCATTGCCTGAATTACCAGAGACGAATGAAGGCACAGATAAAATTGTTACTAGAAAGTTTTCAGGTAAACATCCTGCTGGTCTAGTCGGAACCCATATTCATAATATTCTGCCTGTTAGCGCAGAACGCAGTGTATGGCATTTAAACTATCAAGATGTTATTGCAATAGGAATGCTCTTTGCGACAGGCAAACGTTACTGTGACCGTATTATTGCCTTATCTGGTCCAATGGTAAAAGAGCCTAGATTAATCATTTCTCGGATGGGTGCTTCTACTAACGAAATCATAAAAGATCAGCTTAAACCTGGTGATGCACGTGTGATATCAGGTTCTATATTGAATGGTCAACACGCTTTGGGTACAAGAGCATATGTAGGTCGATTTGCTTTACAAGTAAGTGTTGTTTCCGAAGGTCAGCCACGTGAATTTTTACATTGGGTTAATCCTTTCTTACAACATTTCTCAATTATGAATGTTTTCCTAAAAAGGAAATCAGAATACAGTTTTAGTAGTTCTCAAAATGGAAGTCCTAGAGCGATGGTTCCTTTAGGAAATTACGAAGCAGTGATGCCTTTAGATATTTTGCCTACTCAATTACTACGTGCTTTATTGATTCGGGATACAGAAATAGCTCAGAAATTAGGTTGTTTAGAATTGGATGAAGAGGATTTAGCTTTGTGTACTTTCGTTTGTCACAGTAAGTACGAATATGGCCCTGCATTGCGCGCTTGCCTAGAAATTATTGAGAGGGAGGGCTAATCATGAGTGCTTCTAATAATCCAAATAACAAGTCACAAATCAAGAAAACTAGTTTACTAAGAAAAACCTTGGATAACGCAGAACCACACTTTGCCAATGGCGGTAAATTTGAGCGTTTCTATGTGTTATTCGAGATGGTTGATACCTTATTTTACAGCCCACCAAATACAACTGTTGGAGCGCCACATGTACGTGATGCTTTAGATTTGAAACGTGTTATGGGCTACGTTTGGTTAGCTACTTTTCCTGTGATGTTTATGGCCTGTTTCAATACAGGTTATCAGGCCAATTTAGCGATGGCGAGCATGGGTATCGAAACTACTGAAGGCCTTCGTGGTTGGTTTCTAAGTCCATTTGGTTATGATCCGTCTAGCTTCATGGCTAATTTCTTCCATGGCCTGACATTCTTCCTGCCAATTTACATGACTACCTTTATTGTCGGTGGCATTGTCGAAGCGACCTTCTCATTAGTTCGTGGTCATGAAATAAATGAGGGTTTCTTTGTCACCTCTATCCTTTACACGTTAACACTACCGCCAGATACACCTTTATGGATGGTAGCGATGGGAATCAGCTTCGGTATCATTATTGGTAAAGAAGTGTTTGGTGGAACAGGTAAAAACTTCTTAAATCCAGCATTAACGGGTCGAGCATTTTTGTATTTTGCTTACCCAGCTTCAATGTCAGGTGATGCTGTTTGGACTGCTGTGGATGGTTTTACCGGTGCTACAAACTTAAGTTTAGCCGCAGAGGGTGGTGTTAACTTAATTTTATCGCAGAGTACGTGGTTTGAATCTTTTATTGGTTTGATCCCAGGTTCCTTAGGTGAAACGTCAACTCTAGCAATACTAACCGGTGGTGGAATCTTACTATTAACTAAAATTGCCTCATGGCGAATTGTGGTTGGAGTGATGCTTGGTATGGTTGCGACTAGTACTTTATTCAATCTTATCGGTAGTGATACTAATCCATTGTTTGGTATGCCTTGGTATTGGCATCTAGTATCTGGTGGTTTTGCTTTCGGTATGATGTTTATGGCTACTGACCCCGTTACAGCATCAATGACGAACCTTGGACGATGGTATTACGGTGCTTTAATAGGTTTCATGACGATTATTATTCGTGTCGTCAACCCAGCGTTTCCTGAAGGTATTATGTTGGCAATTTTATTCGCAAATATATTCTCTCCTTTGATTGACCATTTCGTGGTGCAGTCCAATGTAAAGCGTCGTCTTAAGCGATTCAAGCAAACTGAAATGCCTCAAAGTAATTCCAATCAAACTAAAGTCTCGGAGGATAATTAAGATGATTAAAAATATCCTTGCTCTTCCTAATGACAGTGTGAAAAAAACACTGACAGTAGCGTTCGCACTGTGTTTGGTTTGTTCTATTTTGGTTTCTGCAGCAGCAGTTGTACTTAAGCCAATGCAAGAAGCGAATAAGGCATTCGATAAAAAACGTAATATTTTACAGATTGCGGGCTTGATGGAAGAGGGTAAGTCAGTCGATGAGTTATATAAACAAATTGAAGCTCGCGTTATAGACACAACAACGGGTGAGTATGTCGCTGATGTTGATCCACAAACTTATGATCAAAGAAAAGCTGCCAGTGACCCAAAGCAATTTATTCCTCTGAAAAAAGAACATGATATTGCTTCAATTAAACGTCGTGCTAAATATACCTCTGTTTATTTAGTCAAAGGTTCTAATGATGAAATCAATTCAATTATATTGCCTGTTCATGGATACGGTTTATGGTCGACTTTATATGGTTTCCTTGCACTAGAAGCTGATGCTAAAACAGTTGTTGGTTTAGGTTTTTATGAGCACGCAGAAACACCAGGTTTAGGTGGTGAAGTGGATAATCCTAATTGGCGAGCAAAGTGGGTCGGTAAGCAAGTGTATAACGACTCGGGTGATGTGATCATTAAAGTAATTAAAGGTGCGGTTGATTCGACAACGCCTAATGCTGAGTCGAAAGTAGACGGACTATCTGGTGCAACCTTAACATCTCGAGGTGTCGAGAACATGTTGCACTACTGGCTAGGTAAGCAAGGTTATGACAAGTACCTTAATAAATTACGAACTACAAAGGGAGAGAAATCATGAACCCTGAAACTAAAAAAACCTTAATTGATCCTTTAATTAATCAAAACCCTATTACGTTACAAATATTAGGTATTTGTTCGGCATTGGCTGTTACAACTTCGGTTAAAACAGCATTACTGATGTCAGTAGCTCTTACTGTGGTTACAGCTTGTTCAGGCGCTTCTATTAGTGCAGTGCGTAACCATATTCCCGGTAGTATTCGTATTATTGTGCAAATGACAATAATTGCCTCGTTAGTGATTGTGGTTGATCAGTTACTCAAAGCCTTTGCTTACGATACTTCAAAACAACTATCGGTATTTGTCGGGCTTATTATTACCAACTGTATTGTTATGGGTCGTGCTGAAGCATTCGCTATGAAAAATGGGGTTAAAGCTAGTTTTATCGATGGCTTGGGTAATGGTTTAGGGTACAGCCTTATTCTTATAATCATTGCGATTTTCAGAGAGTTGTTTGGTGCAGGATCCTTATTAGGTTATGAAATCCTGCCACTTACTACTGATGGTGGTTGGTATCAATCTAACGGCATGATGTTATTACCACCTAGCGCATTCTTTATCATTGGAATAGCTATTTGGATTATTCGTACATGGAAGCCAGAGCAAAATGAAGCGCCAGATTTTAAGATTCATGAATCACATTTACATACTAGCGCTCCGGAGAACCACTAATGGAAGATCTAATCAGCCTAGCGGTTAAAGCGATATTTGTAGAGAACTTAGCACTCTCATTCTTTTTGGGTATGTGTACTTTCTTAGCACTATCTAAAAAAATTGAAACAGCGATTGGTTTGGGTATTGCAGTTGTAGTTGTTCAAGCTATTACGGTCCCTGTAAATAATCTGATTCTTAATTACTTATTAAAAGAAAATGCGATCTTAGAAGGCGTAGATTTAACCTTCTTAGGTCTGATTTGTTATATAGGCGTAATTGCCGCAATGGTGCAAATTCTTGAGATGGTTTTAGATAAATACCTACCTAGCTTGTACAACGCATTAGGTGTGTTTCTGCCATTAATTACGGTTAACTGTGCGATTTTAGGTGGCTCATTATTTATGGTTGAACGCGATTACACGTTTGTAGAAAGTACCGTTTACGGAATTTCCAGTGGCGTCGGTTGGGCACTAGCAATTGTGGCATTAGCCGGAGTTCGAGAGAAACTAAAATACAGTGATATTCCAGAGGGCTTACAAGGTCTAGGGATTACATTTATTACGGTTGGTTTGATGTCTTTGGGCTTTATGGCCTTCTCTGGCATCCAGTTATAATTAAAAAAGTATACTAATATGACAATTCAAATTTTATTGGGTATTTTCCTGTTCACAAGCATCGTTTTGAGCTTAGTGTTCATTATTCTTTTCGCGCGTTCAAAATTAGTAGCTAGTGGTAACGTTACACTGACTATTAATAAAGAGCGTGAGATTTCTGTTCCTGTTGGTTCTAAGCTTTTAAATTCACTAGCAGATAGCGGTTTATTCATTGCTTCTGCTTGTGGCGGTGGTGGTACTTGCGCCCAGTGTAAAGTGAAAATCAGTGAGGGTGGCGGTAGTTTGCTTCCTGCAGAAGAATCACACATCAATCGTCGCGAAGCTTCTCAAGGTGATCGCTTGGCCTGTCAGGTAAGTGTAAAACAAGACATGGTGATCGAAGTGCCGGAAGAAGTTTTCGGTGTTAAGAAATGGATGTGTAAGGTTAGATCTAATAACAATGTTGCTACGTTTATTAAAGAGTTAGTGATAGAACTTCCGGAAGGTGAAGATGTTAATTTCCGAGCAGGTGGTTATATTCAAATTGAATGTCCTTCATACGATATAAAATATTCAGACTTTGATATTCAAGAAGAATACCGTGGGGATTGGGATAACTTTAAACTTTGGGAGATTGAAGCAAAAACTAAAGAACCCGCACTAAGAGCTTACTCAATGGCTAACTATCCTGAGGAGAAAGGCATTATTATGCTGAATGTACGTATTGCAACTCCACCTCCTGGTAGAAAAGATGTACCTGCAGGCGTTATGTCATCGTATATTTTTGACTTAAAAGCAGGAGATGAAGTATTAATCTCTGGACCATTCGGTGAGTTTTTCGCGAAAGAAACTGAATCTGAGATGGTTTTTGTTGGTGGTGGAGCAGGAATGGCTCCGATGCGTTCACACATCTTTGACCAATTAGGTCGTTTAGCTTCTAAGCGTAAAATCAGTTTTTGGTATGGAGCAAGAAGTCTTCGTGAGGCCTTTTATGTTGATGATTTTAATAAGCTAGCAGCAGAGCATGATAATTTTGAGTGGCATTTAGCTTTATCAGAACCACAGCCTGAAGATAATTGGGAAGGATATACAGGATTTGTACATAACGTGCTGTATGAAAACTATCTTAAAGATCACCCAGCACCAGAAGACTGTGAGTTCTATATGTGTGGCCCACCAATGATGAATACTGCTGTGGTTGATTTGCTTGATGATCTTGGTGTAGAAGAAGATAACGTTCTTCTCGATGATTTTGGTGGATAATTAGGCTATTTGGCTTAAAGAATTAGGACAATATTATGCAATTATTTTTATTTTCTTTTGTCGCTTTGCTACTCGCATTTTTCGGGATGGCGCTTGGCGTTATTTTGAGTAATAAAGAATTGAAAGGTAGTTGCGGTGGTCTTTCAAATATTCCAGGTATGAAGAGTGATTGCAGTTGTTCTTCTCCTTGTGAAAAACGTAAAGCTCAAATGGAAAAAGAACAACTCTCTGATAGTTCTTCTAGTAATAATGAAGAAACTTTTGGGGATTACGCCAAAATTAATATAGATAAGTTGAGAACTGGTAATAAGTAGACTACGCTAAACTATTGAACAATTATTTTAATAAAATCAGCACCCGAGAGGATTAGCATGGCTACGAGTGAATCACTGCACGTTCGTTATCATATGGATCGAAATTTCATTAAACTGAAACCAGACCAAGAAATAAGAGAAGTGATAACGCTATTCAATAAGCATCATATCTTTGGTGCTCCGGTCGTGGACGATATTGGTAATTTGGTAGGCATGATTTCGGGCAGTGATTGTATTCATGCCGCTATCGAAGCAAATTTTAATGAATCTTTTCATTCTCATGTAAAAGATTATATGAAGCCAGACGTGAGAACGGTAGATGCTGATTACAGCGTGTTTTTCGTAGCTAAGATGTTTATTGACGATCCGTATCGTCGTTACCCTGTAATAGAAAACGATCATATCGTTGGTATGATAGGGCGTGAAGATATTTTAAAAGCGCTTGAGAAACATTTGAAATAAGCCGTTATATCTAACATTATCAAATCTTAAAAAAGACACCCCCCATCTTTTTAACTTTTTCCAAAAAAGTGGGAGGTGTCTTTTATATTGTATTAACTGTTATGTTTTGAAATGGAACCTATACTAATTCAAGCACGTAGTAATTTTTCTTACCTTTCTGCAACAATACAAATTTATCATTAATAAGATCAGCAGATGTTAATTGATAATCTTCGCCAACCTTCTCTTTATTCACTGAAATCGAGTTTTCTTTTAAGGCTCTTCGAGCTTCTCCATTTGATTTCAAAAATTCCGTATCTGTAGCTAGTGCAGCAATAATATCCATGCCATCAGCAAATGCTGATTTTGAAACCTCAGCATGAGGAACGCCATCAAATACATCAAGGAAAGTTTGATCATCTAATTGTTTTAGGTCATCACTAGTAGATTTGCCAAATAAAATACCACTGGCTTTAATCGCTTTTTCTAGTTCTGCTTCAGAATGCACCATTGCGGTAATTTCACTCGCTAAGCGTTTCTGCAAGACTCTTAAATGAGGGGCTTCACTGTGTTCTGCTATGAGCGCATTGATTTCATCTTTAGCCAAGAAAGTGAAGATACGAATAAAGTTCTCACTATCTGCATCCGCTGAATTAAGCCAGTATTGATAGAACTTGTAGGGAGATGTGTATTTGGCATCTAACCAAACATTTCCACCTTCACTTTTACCAAACTTTGAACCATCAGCTTTAGTAATTAATGGGCAAGTAATTGCATAAGCTTTGCCACGACCGATTCTACGAACTAATTCTGTACCCGTCGTGATATTTCCCCATTGATCACTGCCACCCATTTGTAATGTGCAGTTATTCTCTTGAAAAAGATGTAAGAAGTCATAGCCTTGAACGAGCTGATAAGTGAACTCAGTAAAGCTCATACCTTCAGAGCCACCGCTATCAGCAATATCATCACCCGGTTTGATACGATTCTTAACCGAATCTTTAGCCATCATGTAATTAACAGTGATGTGCTTACCAACGTCTCGGATAAATTCTAAAAAGGAAAAGTCTTTCATCCAATCGTAGTTGTTTACTAATACTGCACCATTTTCGGTGCTCGCGCTAAAATCAAGGAAATGTCCTAACTGTTTTTTTATCGCTTCTTGATTGTGTCGTAGGGTTTCTTCATCAAGTAAATTACGCTCAGCAGATTTCCCTGAAGGATCACCGATCATGCCCGTAGCACCGCCAACTAACGCGACTGGTTTATGTCCACAGCGTTGAAAATGAGCAAGCAACATTATGGGAACAAGATTGCCAATATGTAAGGAATCTGCCGTGGGATCAAAGCCAACATAAGCTGATCGCATTGCTTCTTGTAAATGCTCTTCGGCGCCAGGCATATGGTCGTGAATCATTCCGCGCCATGTTAGTTCTTGAATAAAATTGTTCATATTAAAGTTGATAGCTATCTAATTTTTAATGTGAGGCATTATAAGGGAGATTGTAGATAAAAAAACCATCAAAAAGGTGGGGAGTGTGTTTTATAAGTAGCTATTTGATTGAATCGTTTGTGCATCCTCATTATGATGTTGCTATTGGCGCTATGCCACAATGCAAATAATTAAATAAGGAATAGATAAGATGGCAAAGTTTATGTTGGTCTACTTAGGCGGAGAACAACCTTCAAACCCTGAAGATGGAAAGAAGCATTTTGAAGAATATCGAGCATGGTTGGTGTCGTTAGGAGAGTCAGTAATCAGTGCCGCAAATCCACTTAAAGATACACATGTAATAAGTACTAACGGGTCAGCTAGAGAAGGTAGTTCAACGATGATGTCTGGTTTTTCTGTACTTGAGGCAAATTCGATTGAAGCTGCCATATTGATGTCAGAGTCTTGTCCATTCCTCAAAATTGGTGGAACACTTGAAGTTTCTGAATTAATTGAAATGAATATGTAATTAATAACGTATTAAACCGTTTAGGTTGTTTTTAGGTTTCCAAGCCTCTAAAAGTCATATTTGTTAAAACGTAATATTACCTAAAAGTAGGGGGGTGTCTTTCTAAGTCTTAAAAACACATACCCCCTTACTTTTTATCGATTTATTTAATACTATTCATCTAGAGTAGTACTTTTTCTATTCCGCCTTTAGCGACACGCTCTACAAACTCTGAATTCCAGTTATCACCGTGCATATGCTTCATGACTTCAACTACGATGTAATCAGTATCCATGCCTGTGCTATCAGCATAACGCGATAGGCCTTGAACACAAGCAGGGCAATTAGTCAGTATTTTCACGTTGCCATCTACTGCCGTATCAGTGCCGACTTGCTTGACGATTCCTTCACGTAAACTCTCTTCTTTTTTGAAACGAAGCTGACTCGCAATATCAGGTCTACTCACCGCAAATGTTCCAGCTTCACCACAACAACGATCTGATAGTTCAACGTCTTGCCCCATTAGTTCAGAGGTGAGTTTGGTTGGATCATAGTTTTTAATAGGGCTGTGACATGGGTCGTGATATACATATTTAGTGCCCGCAACACCTTTGAGCTTCACATCTTTTTCCAGCATGTATTCATGTATATCTAATAAACGACATCCAGGAAAAATGCGTTCAAATTCATATTTAAGTAATTGATCCATACAGGTGCCACAGGAGACTATTACCGTATTGATCTCTAGATAGGTTAAGGCTTGAGCTATTCGATGAAACAGAACGCGATTTTCGGTGCTGATTTCGTTACCTTTAGCGATATCACCACTAGAAGTTTGTGGATAACCACAACATAAATATCCTGGTGGTAAAACTGTAGTTGCACCTGTTTCATAAAGCATAGCAATCGTTGCCATACCAATTTGCGAGAATAATCTTTCTGAGCCACAACCAGGAAAATAAAAGACTGAATCTCCGCGATCTTCGTCATTTAGATTTGGTTTACGAATAATCGGAATAATTTTATCATCTTCTAACCCTAAGCTTGCCCGAGTGGTTCGCATAGGTACATTTTTAGGTAATGGGTTTTTTACGAACTGTATTACGTGTTCGGTTAAACCTGCATTGCCAGTGGTAGATGTCGGTCTGTCTTCGGTTTTTAAGAGGCCAAAACGCTTAAACAATCTGTGACCTAAGCGTTGAGCTTTGAATCCAGTTTGGATCATTGTGGCGCGCATCAATTTTATTGTTGTTGGGTCTTTGACGTTCAAAAAAGCCATTGATGCCCAAGTAACGATATTGGTTTTCTTCTGTTTACGCTCACGTAGAATATTTCTCAATCTTATCGTTACTTCGCCAAAGTCGATATTAACAGGGCAGGGGTTTAAACATTTATGACAAACCGTACAGTGATCTGCAACATCATTCATTTCATCAAAGTGACGCAGTGATATCCCACGACGCGTTTGTTCTTCGTACAGAAATGCTTCAAGTATTAAGCCTGTTGCAAGAATTTTATTGCGTGGTGAATAGAGTAAGTTTGCTCTAGGGATATGCGTATTACAAACAGGTTTACATTTGCCGCAACGTAGACAATCTTTGATGTCATCATTGAGTGCACCTAGTTCATTGTGTTCTAATAATAAGGCTTCGCGTTCAACGAGTCGTAATGAGGGCGTATAGGCGTTTTGTAAACCAGAACCCGGCATAAGTTTGCCACGGTTAAAGTGTCCGTTAGGATCAATTTTTTCCTTATAGCCCGCAAAGTCATCAATGGCTTCTTTTTGCAGGTAATGCATCTTTGTTAAGCCGATACCATGTTCGCCAGATATCACTCCATCTAGAGAAATTGCTAATGCCATGACCTGTTCAACAATGAGATCAGCTTCTTGCATCATCTCGTAGTCATTTGAGTTAACGGGAATATTTGAGTGAACATTACCATCACCTGCGTGCATATGTAATGCTACAAACAGACGTTTTGAGAGAATACTTTTATGGACTTTAATAACTTCGTCACGCAAAGGCGTTAAGGTCAAACCAACAAGTATATTTTCTAGTGGTTTTTTTATTTCTGTTTTATAAGAAATACGTAAATCACGACGCAATAACAAATTCATTAGAGTATCTGTATCTCGACACTTAGCTCTTGCATCGTCATCCAATAAATCAGCATGTTTATTCGCACTTTCGTCTACATGAGTCAAAATTGAATGCCAGCGATTACGCATATTAATTAAATGAGATGCTGATATATCTTTTTTAGCCTGCAACATGGCAGTGTTTTCAACACTATCCTCTTGCCCTGCTTGGGTACGGATTTTTTTATCTAACTCTGGGTTATCTTCGTTAAATATTTTCAGTAAAGCATCGATCAAAGCTAATTTATTATTGATTGACTGGTGGATATTGATGCGTTCAATACCTTCACTGTATTTATCTAAATTATGTAGTGGGATAACAACGTCTTCATTAATCTTAAAAGCGTTAGTGTGAGCTGCGATAGCTGCAGTACGGGCACGATCCGCCCAAAATTGTTTGCGAGCTTCTGGACTGATAGCGGTAAAGCCCTCTCCATCACGAGCATTACAAAGTTTGACCACATGAGCAGCAGCTTTAGCAACTTGTTGTTCGTCGTCACCAACGATATCGGCAATCAACACCATTTTCGGGAAACTACCACGAGCAGCTTTTGGCGTATATTTTACCGCATGAACATAGCGCTCATCGAGATGTTCTAAGCCCGCTAGCAATACATCGGTATTCGCATCTAAGAAATCTTTTACTTCTACAATCGCTGGTACAGCTTCTTGTAAATCCGTACCGTAAAATTCCATGCATACGGTTCGAACATGGTCAGGCATACGATGTAAAATGAATTCAGAAGAGGTTATTAAGCCATCGCAACCTTCTTTTTGAATGCCCGGTAGACCGCCCAAAAACTTATTTGTAACGTCTTTACCTAAACCGTGTTTACGAAAAAATTGACCTTTAAAAGTCAGTATTTCAGGATCACCCTTGATAGTCTTACCATTTTTAGTAAAGCGTGTAATTTTAAATTGGACTTCTTCTTGATCGTGAATTTTTCCTAGATTATGATTCAATCTTTCAACTTCTAACCACTCAGCATCGGGAGTGACCATTCTCCATGAGACTAGATTATCAAGGGCAGTTCCCCACATAACCGCTTTTTTACCACCAGCATTCATTGATACATTACCACCAATAGTGGACGCATCTTGTGATGTAGGATCAACAGCAAAAACTAAGCCATTGTTAGCGGCAAGATCAGATACTCTGCGAGTAACAACGCCAGCATCTGCACGAATAACAGCGACTTCTTTATCGACTCCAGGAAGATCATTACGACGTTTGATTTCTCCCAAGTTTTCAAGTTTTTCAGTGTTAATCACTGCGCTCATTGCATCCAATGGTATCGCACCACCGGTATAACCTGTTCCGCCACCACGAGGGATTACTGTTAACCCTAGTTTTATACTTGTTTGTACCAAAGCTGCAATTTCTTCTTCAGTATCAGGAGTCAATACTACGAAAGGTAATTCAACTCGCCAGTCAGTAGCATCAGTAACATGAGAAACTCGCGCTAAGCCATCAAATTGGATGTTATCTTTACGCGTAATCGCGCGGTACTTTTTGGTCGCCTTCTTGCGTAAATCGTAATAATCAGAAAACCATAGCGAAAAATCATCAACAGCTTTGAAGGAAATATCGAGTAGTTCGAGGGTTTCTTTACTGACACCAGCACGCTCTTTGATTTTATTTAAGCGCTCCCGCATTGTGTCAGTCAGTGATGCACGACGTTTTTCGTTTTCTAATAAATCATCTTGGATGTATGGATTGCGCATTACAATCCACATATCGCCCAGAACTTCCAATAACATATGTGCCGAGAGGCCAGTATGACGACGGTTTCTTAGTGACTCTAGAATCTCCCAGGCATGATCTCCGAGTATACGAAGTATAATTTCTTTATCTGAAAACGAGGTATAATTATAAGGAATTTCGCGGTATAGCTGCTTGATATTCATTGGGCCAATTTATGTTTTTGTATGGAGCCAGAATTTTAACGTTAATCTTGGTTCGTTAATACAAACCATGTTAAAAAAGACTAAATTAAAGAGAGGGCGAAATATAACATGAGCGACATCTATTTATATAATTAACTCCATCTTTAATCTTAAAAGATTAAGTAAAAAATGAAATAGAAATTGAAAAGTAATTAAAAAGTAACTAAGAAAAGAATAAGGAAGAGAAAAGAAATGGATGCAAAAAGACTTATAGCTCACCGTGGAGATAATACTCACTACCCAGAAAATACCTTAATAGCTATTGAAGAAGCGTTAAAAGCTGGCGCCACCTCATTTGAATTTGATGTGCAAATGAATGCTGATCACAGTTTAGTTGCCTTTCATGACGAAGATTTTTTGCGAATGAATGGTAGTTCTAAGGCTAAAATATTTGAAGTAGATAATGCGAAAATGGGACGCTTAAGCGTACATGAACCAAAGCAGTTTGGTGGGCAGCATTATCCAACCTCAGTGACTTATGTTGATGAAATTATAGAATTATTAAAACGTTATCCTGGTGCTCAAGCTTTTGTTGAGATTAAAGATGAAAGCTTAGGTTTCTGGGGGGTAGAACTGGTTATGGATAAACTATTAAAGAGTCTCGAAGGTTTTGAACAGCAAGCTATTATTATCAGTTTTAATGAGCCTGCTCTTGTTTATACAAAAAAGCATAGCCAATTAAAAATTGGTTTAGTCTTTGAAGAATATAGTGAACAAATGAAATCCATAGCTACAAAACTAAATCCAGAGCATTTAATTTGTTGGTATAAGATTTTACCTAAAGAAAAGGTGTGGTCTGGAGGTTGGCAATGGATGGTTTATACGGTTAATGATATTGAGTTAGCCAAGAGCCTTTTAAAGCGCGGTGATATTGATTTTGTGGAAACGGATGATATTCAGCTGTTGTTGAATGCTTAAATTATTTTTTAAAGCTATAAAAAATGACACCCCCTACCTTTTAGTCGTATTGCGTTCTATTGGAATGAAATATTTTCAATAAATAATGATAGAAAGGCCATATAACTAAGCTGGTTAATATCGTTAGCCAATAGCCCCAACCTTTTGGAGAGTTACCCGTAATTCCCAATATCCATAAATTAATTAATAGATAGGTTCCCAGCACTAAGAATAATAAAAAAACTTGCTGAAAAATGCTATCAAGCAATAAACGTGAACGCATACGAAGGGTCAAAAACAAGACAATGGTATAGCCTAATGCATGTTGACCTATAATAGAGCCATACAAAGCATCAATCATTAGCCCGACAAACCATGCTAATAACAAACTGGATTTATTAGGTGAAACTAGGCCCCAATGAATAAAGGTAAGTGCTATCCATTCGGGGCGATAAACAAGAAATTCAGGGCGCAAAGGAAGTATCGTTAATGCAAACGCAAATATCAGTGATAAAACAATAGCACCGGTAAATCGTGGTGTTATTTCTTCCATCGCTATTGTTG
>CALISP010000155.1 GCA_938041705.1 uncultured Cocleimonas sp.
AATGACCGCGCATGGCAACTGCCTATGGGTGATGATTATAAAAAACAACTCAAAAGCTCTTTTGCTGATATGGGTAATATCGGTGCTGGTGGTGGTGGAACGATAACAGCTGCATGCTTTTTAGGTGAATTCACTAAAGAACATAAGTGGGCTCATCTTGATATTGCTGGGACTGCATGGGAAGGAAAAGATTCAACGGGCAGACCTGTGCCGTTGTTATCTCAGTATTTGATTAATAAAGCTGCTGAAAAATAATCTCAGAACATTAAACAACTTAATTAAAACTTACCTTCTATCTTAGTCACTCTTTTATTTTATATAAGGACTATTTTAGGAGGTAAGTATGATTTAATATGCGAGTTTTAATGAATTTAGTTATTCTTTAACAAAAACATATCAAAAGTGGCGGGGTGTCTTTTACTTCAACTCTGTAACGACCCTAAACAAAAACGACCAATATATAGATCAATATGACCGAAATTAATTTCTATGTGAGTAAAGAACAAGGGTTAGAGCATCGCTTAGCAATTGTTTATCGACTAGTGAATCTTGCTTTGCAACGTAATCTCAATATACATATTCACACAGACTCAGAAGTCACCAGCGCCAAATTAGATGACTATTTATGGAGCAAAAACTCAACTAGCTTTATACCTCATGGCATCGTGAATAAAGAGTCTGACGAACATAAACCAAATATCTCATCGATTGATGGAAAACACAGTGATGATTTCAATCAGATCAATATTTCACATGACTTTGAGCCGTTAACTGCTTGTGATTATTTGATAAATCTATCTAATGAGCGTCCAAGTTTCTTCTCGCGGTTCTTAAAAGTAGCTGAAATATTAGATAATAATGAAGAAATTATTACCGCTGGTCGTAAACGATATTCGTTCTATAGAGACCGTGGGTATACTCTGGGGTACCATCAATTGTAAGAAAAGCATACCCCTATGCGCAAAACACAAAACTATGACAATGTTCCCACGATAAGCAACTTAGTTGCTGCAGGTGACCCTAGTAAGAAAGTGCTAGCCAATAACAGGCAAAATGGTTCATCACACCTTGATGAACTGAATCAACGTATTGATGAAATAGAAAATGCAATCGGACAAGATAACTCTGGACCAGTAGGTAGAGCGTTTGCTATTCGAGCCGAGACACATAAAGTAACCAAAGCTAGAACTAAATTCATGACAGATGAAGATTTACATAAAGCGCGTGATTTCGGAAGTTAGGCCTGTAACCTAATCAACTTTTAGATTAGTTTACCTAAGATTAGATTTACCATACCTTAGTTACACGTTAAACAAACCTTTCTTTTATTTTTTATAAAAATATTCCTATTAAAAATGAACAGAAACCCATTATCTTCTACTAAAAAACCAGTAAGACATGGAATTGTCTCTATTTATAATATTACATACGTTCTTTCTTGTTGATCATGATTAGAACTAATGTGATATTTTTGCTAGGATAGATCGCCTCATGAATACCCCTGCAATACATCAAGCAATGCGCTTAGTAAAGAATCCTGAAGAAATGGCATGGTTATGTTTTCCTGATTCTGACCTCCCTGAAGGAATTACTGATTTATTGCGACTCTGCTCTTCAAAAGAATTACTGAATGAATTTGCAGATACTAATGGTTTTGATGCGGAGCAATTATCTCAAGGGCTTTTCAACTTCATTGAAAAAGTGATGCTAAATGAAAAGAATAATGATGACAAAATATTAGGTGTTGATGCCTTGGCATCTCCACAGTTACACAAGTTTCATTATCAATTATTAATGAAAATTTACCATCCTGACCATAGCAAAAGACCACGCGCAGAAGATTATTCAGCCGCTATTACTCAGGCATATCAAAGCCAAAAAGAAAAACTAAAAGCACAGGAAACAATCAGCTTTAGTGAAAATCGCAGACCTCCTAAAAGTTACTACAAAGCAACAAAGAAAGCAGAAACTCAAATCTCACATACAAAAACAGCTATAGCTGTAGTGTCAGCACTTTCTATTTTTACAATTGTGGCAATGACAGGAAGATTTTACGACCCTGCAAATCCTGAGTTAGTTAGCGCAAATAATGTGGTTGTTAGTGATTCAATTGAATCTCAAAAACTTATTAAGGTTACTTCAATAAGATCTAACAATATCCAAGATGACGAAACAGTAGCTATTCAAGCGACCAGCACAAAATTACAAAAACTTTTGAAAAACTTGGAAATGGCTTATGAAGAAGGTAATGTAAGTGTTATTAAGCCTATTCTCGCAAATGCTCCTGAAATAAAAGATCAGTCAGACAAAGAGCTAAATGACAAACTAGAAACTCTTTTTCAGATCACGAGTGAAAGAAAAATGGTTTTGTTTGACTTTAATTGGACCTCAATTGCTGGAAAGCTCGAGGGTAAAGGAAAATTTCTTTCGCGTTACAAACTAGTAGGTGAGAAAAAGTGGTTAACGCGCGAAGGTACAGCAACAGTATCTGCAGAAAAAACTAACAACAAGCTTAAAATCACTCAACTAATTTTAAATAACAACACCTTTGACTAAAACTGTACCAGCTGAATTGTTATCAACGATAATTCAATCCAAACCTGAAGAGAAAATACTTACGATCACAGACTGCTGTGAAAAAGATATCACACAGTTATTATTTAAATATCAACTTACGCTTTCTATACTTAAAGATCCAGATATCAATACACCCATTCCTGGTAGCTTTTGGGGAGACTCTGAAGCTGGTCTAATTGGTAATACAGTATTCGTTAGAAACGACACCCCTATTCATTCCCTACTCCATGAAACTTGTCATTATATTTGTATGGATGAAATTAGACGTAAAGATATAGATACTAATGCAGAAGGTGGTTACGATGAAGAAAATGCAGTTTGCTATTTACAGATCTTACTTGCTAACGATTTATCAGAAATGACTAGCGATAGAATGATGCAAGACATGGATGGTTGGGGATACACTTTTCGTTTAGGTTCTGCAAAAGCGTGGTTTGAATATGATGCGGAAGACGCATTAGCTTGGCTACAACACTACAATTTACTCAACTCTGAAAACAAACCTAACTACTCATTAAGAACCTCATAAAATTTACTCGAGGATCACAATTCAGAGCTTTAAGAACAATTTTTTCTTTACGGTGTTTTGATTATTTTAAGTTGAATTATTTAATGTTTTTCTCAAACCTCTCCAGAAGTACAACCGCGTAGACTGCTATACCCTCTTCTTTGCCTGTGAAGCCTAATTTCTCAGTTGTCGTAGCTTTAACGCTAACTTGATCTATTTTAGATGATAAGTCTGCAGTTAAATTTTCTCTCATCATTTCAATGTGAGGTGACATTTTTGGATTTTGAGCGACTATCGTACAATCACAATTAACTAATCTATAACTTTTATCCGTAATTAGTGAATAAACGTGTCGGAGCAATATCCTACTATCAATGTTTTCATATTTAGGATCATTATCCGGAAAGAACTGACCAATATCACCCAGTGCTAAGGCTCCTGCTAAGGCATCTACTAAAGCATGAATTAATACATCACCATCGGAGTGAGCTAAGAAAGCTTTGTCATAAGCAATCTTAACACCACCTAAAGTAATGTAATCACCTTCAGTAAATGCATGAACGTCATAACCATTACCAATTCTTAACATGCTTCTTCCCTATTTTAGTTTCTAGTTTTTTGACTTATTAGAAATGTCGCCAAAGCCAAATCGCTAGGATTAGTCACTTTAATATTATTATGCATACATTCAACAATGACAGGTTTCTCACCAATATATTCCATCGCAGAACTTTCATCTGTGATTTCAACGCCTTCATTTTTACATTTTTGTATAGCGTGTTTTAAATCGTTTAAACGAAACATTTGAGGTGTCAAAGCATGCCAAAGATTATCTCTAGGTTCTGTGTGTGAGACAGTTTTATTTACATCCAA
>CALISP010000156.1 GCA_938041705.1 uncultured Cocleimonas sp.
CTGATAAAGCGCCGTTGGTAACATTACCCGTATCGAAATTAACATCCATTTGTACAGCTAGATTCGAGACAGCGCCTTGCGAGCCGCTAAGTAAACTATCATTTATAACTTCGTATCGTGAAAATGATCCAGTACGTGCTGAGACAACATTAGGATCTGTCGATTCATATGTCGCCCATATAAGTCCAGAACCAGTAGAATTACTAATATTTCTAGCTGCTAAGCTTGAGTCAAATTGACCCCAATAACCCCAACTTACAGGATAACCACCCACAGATTGTTGATAATTTGAAACAGAGTTATTCAGTACATTTAAACTATTTATGCCCACTAAAAAAGTGGGTGTAGGAGTTAATAACTCAGATGCCCTAGCGTCAGCTTCTTGAGATGGATTCGATTGATCAATGGTAAATGCATTAAAGTCTATTGGATCAACAGGTGTTGGTGTTACAGGATTAGGGTCTACAGGTATAACAGGGTCTATAGGGTCCGGATTAACTGGTACTACTGGGTCATTAGTATTAGGCGTAGTAGAAGTAATCTCAGTTGGAGGGATTAGGAATACAGGTTCTATCAGAGTAGACCGTCCTAGAATTGGACTTCCAATATAGTAATCGTTTCCTAAAGGTAATAAAGGTATTTTGATATTGGAACTATGGCCTTCCGAGAACACTTTAGGTACATCATCTAAACCTTTACATTTTCCTAAACGGTCAATAAACACAAACATAAATGCTTGTGATTTACCCAATAACAAATCACAACCATTTTTAATTCGAGATTTGATTCTAATTATTCCATCCCAAACTGCTACATACATACCATTTGTAACAATTTCAACTTCATAATCAGTACCTCGAATACCTATCGTGGCAAGTGGCGTTCGAAGCTCATAAGCTTTTTTATTGTTTTTCCCAATAGCTCCTGTAATTGTTCTTAATCCACCTTGAAGTAACTCTAATAAAGCAGAGTTATCATTTCTACCTTCTTTAAATTTATATTTTTTAATTTGTAATATGGAGTTTTCTTGCAATGATATTATTGCAGTATCAGACATTCTAAATTGCGCACGGCCATCATTGCCAACGCGGATTTCATCTTTTTCAAAGATGACAGAGCGTCTTTTTAAAGTCACTCTTCCTGTATTTCTATTACTAGTCACTTCACCCTTAGTTAAGAGCGTTTTCCCCGCTTCGATTTCAGCTGCTGATAACGGTGACATAACACCCAAAAATACTAATAAAATGAGTAACGAGCTTATACGCTTAATCCCAATCATATCTAACTCCCACACTAATTTCGTTACGATCAGCATCGTACAGTTCCAAACTACTTCGATTACTTACATGTCTTGCTGCAAATGTTATTGCTGTATTTTTTTGTATATCGAGTTCATGGCCAATTTTTAGAATAAAGCGATCATCATCTCGATCAAACGGAGAAATTGGATACTGTCCATGATATTCATAGCGTCGATAATCTACATTTAGAAAAGATTTGTTTTTCCCATTCCAATTTTGAGTAAAGCGATAGCTGAGACCAGCGATATCACCACTATAGATATCCCCTGCATTTTCATCCGCCCATTCTTTACCAAGATAGGCACTTAACATATGGGTTGCATCACCGTTTTGGGTATCTATTCTCCCAACTAAAAAAGCTCGCTTTCTATCTGCCGCATCTATGCGTTTCTGATCATAGTTTTCAAGACTAAGGGATAAACTACCAATTAGTCGGTCACCTAAACTTTTACGGGTAATTGCATCAACACCTATTGTATTACTATACAAATTTCCACCTAACATCACTGGCCTTGCACGAAAATTTAATTGGAATTGTTTGTTTTTTTGATTCCAAAGGAAACCCTTTCGCAAATCTAAATCAGTAATATTATATTTACCATTTTTAAAATAATCTCGATGCTTAATTCTAGCCAAAGCAAAAGAACTTCTTGTTCTATTGATGTTTTTATTTTGTTTAATTTGAAAACTTGATTCCGCAAATCCACTTTTTTGCTTAACGGCATTAGGATCTAAAGCAATAGTGCCAAATCCAATCAAATCTATAGTGTCATCTTCATAACCAAAATTAATATTACTGTCATAACCTAAAGCAAATGTTGCCAATTTTTTGATTACTGTCCCGCTGACAACCGTTGAGGAATCACGATTTAACTCAGCAATATAAGCTTGAACGTTTTGTCTAACTTGCGGCGGCGGGGATAGATTTAATACATCATTAAACTCTTTCAGTGCTGCACTTTTATTATTTAGCTTCAAATAAGCACGGGCCAATTCTAATCGAGGACGAATGACATTAGGTGTAGTAACAGTAACTCTATCAAGTGCGAAGACTGCTTCATTATAATCACCAGCTTGCAATGCAGAAAAACCATATAAGTAATCAAAACGCGGATCACCTTCATTTTGTGAGCGTATATTCTTCGCTAAATCATAGGCTAATTGGTATTTTTGTTGCTTGACCAATTTCTCTAGTACAGGAAAGCTCACTCCAGCAAAAGCACTTAGCTGATACAAAATGAAGCTCATGAAAATAATACCTTTGAAAATTGTATAAGGATTTTTCATAGTTAATCGTTATAGTTAATTGTAATTGTTGCAGTATTTGAAGAGTTACCATAAATATCAATCGCTTGATATTGAAATGTTCCACTACCTGCTGATGTTCTATTCCGATTATCCATGCGTAAATCACTGGTAATTAACTGGAAACGAACTTCCAAGTCACTTTTATCTATCTCATTAATAAGGTAGTTATCATCATCTGGGTCTTGGACCATTATGGCGTAGCTTAATAACTGGCGACTATTGCTTGAAGTTGGAGGTCCATCAATATTTATGGTTATATCCTGCGCTACTGGTGCAGTATTACCAGGTGGAGAAACTATCGGTGTGAATGTAATTGTTGCAGGGTCTGACTTAGCTCCATCCTGATCTATGGCTACATAGGTAAGTGAATTTTCAACTACTGGGTTCGTGGGTGAATATACAGGTGTATAAACAAAGTTTATTGTCTGAGATCTTATACTTCCCTGGCTGGGATCATTTAAGCCTTGACCGGGATCATTAAAACCAATGATTTCATACGTTAACCCTAAGTTATCACCATCAGGGTCATCACCCATCCCCCTTAATTCAAAGAGAGCACTTGATCCATTTGCATAAATACTAATATTTTGATCAACAGCCGTAGGCGGATCGTTAGCAATAACAGTTCCCGTCGGGAAAACCGTAAATGTCACCACCTCTGGCTCAGAAAAACCGAATTCAGTATCACGCAAAATTAATTGTATTTTAATTACAGTTGCAACAGTAACTGCAGGAGCTACAAAAGTTGGCGTGTATCTTTCATAGGACGGATCAAAAACTAAATCAATCTCACTACCAGGAATAATGTCAATTTGTTTCCATTCATGGACGAGTAAACTATTGTCAATACCCTTTTGAGTACTTCCAGAGCCAACAACCTGAACTGTGGTTAGCTCTATTATATCTCTATCTTCACCAGGTATTGCAATAACAAGAGAGTTTGGTAGCGATGCGCCAATACTAACTTCATCGATTGCTGAAACTAATCCCCCTGAATCAGTAACCTGTAACTCGAATTGATACACACCTGATAGGGTTTGACTTATATCTGTGTTAATAATTTCGAACGACGGCTCCCTAACTTGTGGAATATCTCCTGAAGGAATAGTTATTGGTCCTGATATTTGAGTCCATTTATAAATGAGATCGATACTTGCATCTTCAATATCAGAACTTCGAGTGCCATCTAGATTGATTGTCGCTGTTTGTAAAATGCTTGTTGGAGTAGCAGTTTCTGCTATTGGAACCGATCTATTAAAACCTGCATTTGCTCTAGGGGGGGTATTAGGTTCAGTTAAATTTACAGTGGCTATATTTGATTCTGCACCTAATTCATCTATAACTTTATAGGTAAAAGAATCAGGGTCAGTAGGACTGGAAAAGTCAGATTGGTATCTGATATCTATGTCAAAAACCTGACCTATGCCAATTGTCTGGTTTATGTTATCTAATAAATTTCCATCAGATGGCAATTCAACAATCTCATAAATTAAGTTACCTCCTTCTGGGTCTTCACCCATAAGCGTTATTGAAGTTGGCAGTCCTGTTGGGTCGATAGGTCTTGATATATCCTTAGCTGTAGGTGGTTGATTTGGCGCTACTGTAATTATCACCTCATCTGGATCAGACGCTAACGCGCCGCTATCGGTTACAACTAGATTAAATACATAATCTCCTTCAATACTTTCATTCTCTGTTCTTATACTTATGTCCGTCATGATTAGATCATCTGGAGTAATAAATAAAGAAACAGGATTACCAAGATTGATGAATGTAGGACCACTTACGAAAGTCCAATTAAACGTTAAACTAGGAGTTAAATCTTCAGTGTCCGAACTATTGGAACCATCTAATGTTATGGCTTGAGTAAATTCGATAAAGTCTGCACTAAGGTCAATCCTATCGAAAGGTATAGTTTGATTTGGGCCTGCATCTGCTATCGGCCGATCATTCACTGGATCTATCTGAATATTTACGGCAGCAGTATTTGAATCTGCAAAACTATCATTAACCATAAAAGTAAAACTATCAGAGCCATTATAATTTTGAGTTGGAGTGTATGTAATATTTGGCGGTGTACCCGTAATCACTCCATCTTGAGGCATAGTTTCAATACTGAAAGTCAAAAGATCAGTATCGACATCAGAACCTGTCAAGACAATATCGATGGCTTGATCTTCATTTATCGTAAGGGATTGAGGATTCGCCACAGGCAAATTATTCACTGAATTAACCTGAATACTTACAGTGGCTGTATTTGAATCTACGAGACCATCATTAACTACAAAAGTAAAACTATCAGAACCATTATAATTTTGGCTCGGAGTATATGTAATATTTGGTGGAGTACCCGTAATCAAACCATTTTGAGGCATAGTTTCAATACTGAAAGTTAAAGGATCAGTGTCGGCATCAAAACCTGTTAAAGTAATATCGATGGTTTGACCTTCATTTGTCGAAACAGATTGAGAATTCGCTTCAGGAACATCATTCACTGGATTAACTTGGATTTCTACAGTTGCTGTATTTGAATTTGCAAAACCATCATTAACAATAAAAGTAAAATTATCAGATCCAAAGAAATTTGGAGTTGGGTTATATATTATATTTGGGAGGCTCGCTCCCTGTGCTGGATCTAATTCTAAAATTCCATTTGAAGTAGCAAATGGTGTGCTTAGAACGAAATTAATTATGTCTCCATCAGGATCGCTAGAACTTAAAGTAATAGCAATTGGTGTATCTTCATCAGTTATTAATGATTGTGAATCTGCAATAGGAGGGTTATTTAGAGGCGGCGGAATTCTTATGGTTACTTTTACTACTCCAGTATGAGTGAGTTTGTCTGCATCAGTCACCACTAGGGCATATAACAGTGAAATCTCTTGATTCGGCGCTGATAAAACAGTTTCTTCATCCGGTACAGTAATTGTTGGAGTAGCTAAAAAACGATCACTAACCTGAACATCATATTGAGTTTGTTGATCGACTCTAAACCATGTGAAATTAATAATATCACCACTGTCATGGCTTCCACTTCCATCAAGAGTAATAGTCTCACTTGGCTCTGCTAATAATTCTGAAGGTACATTAGCCACAGGTCTTGAAGCCAACGGAATTATTACAGGTAGTTTTTCATCTAATGAAATGTTATATCCAAGCATATCTCTAATTGATTTAGCGTATTTTTTGGCATGTATCTGAGGATTACCTTTTATTAAAGACTGAAGTCTAATGAACCAACTATCTCCTTTATCATTTAGTAATCCGTCATCTGCAAAATCCGCCCCTATTTCATCAATTATAATTTGTGATGAAACATCGTAACTGGAACTTGCTTCCATCAGTGCTCCAGATAACAATAATAACAACGCGTTATCTTTTTCTGACGATATTAAATTTGACGTTATATCAAGGGAATTAGAATTGTTAATTCCGAATAATTTGCTTAATTCTATTTGTGATTGGTCAAAGGCATTTTTTAAGTTTTTATCAGAGGCTAATAAAGTATCGATTCTTTGGGTTAGCCAATGTGTTATTACATTAATTGAACTGTTCTTAAGACTACTTGTAATTGCAGATAATTTGATTTCGTTTTCAGAAAAAGATCCCAATTCTTCATCAAAAAAACTCCCCTTTGCTTCTAGAAGGTAATAAGCACCGGTATCACTTTCATCTGTCTCATATGAAAAACCACCACTTTTACTTGAAACCTTTGCTTGGATTACAACATCAGTAGAAGCTCCAAATGTATCTAGTTTGGTAATAGTGATATTTGAATCAATTGAAAAAGGGCCTTTTTGCGCAATCCCATTATGGGGTTTTAGCGATATTGTATTTGTTGAGATTGTAGAATTAGACCCAGATCCACCCCCACACGAAACAAGCAATAGGGCAACGAATGCACTAAATAGCATTAACTTTATGGATTTTAGGTTCAAACTGATCTCTCCCACAAAATACTTATTCTTCGAAGCTTTTCTGCACTTCATATTAACTATAGTTAATAAAAATCAATATACAATGGTACTTTTGGGTAACAAAGCGGCTAAATATTAACCAAAGTAGGTTCTTTTAAGGATAAATCATCAAAAGAAACTTCGTAATTAACGTTCAAGAATTTTAACAAAATTAATTCTATAGTTCTAAAACAGTAAAAAATGGTAATATTTCACACAATACACATTCTTGTTTCTTAGAAACTCTAAGGTACTGACCTTCTGTTTAGTAAACATAAAAGATCTCTAATACCTATAATTTTAAGTATTGTTCTTACACTACTTGCTGGGCTTCTATATCTCAGTAAAAACCCTACTTCTATTGAAATACTTCAAAGATTAGAAGCTATTCCTTATGATGTTAGACTGAAACTTAGTACTCCGAAAATACCAAACAATATTCCTCCCATCATTATTGTTGATATTGATGAAAACAGCTTAAAACAACATGGGCGTTGGCCTTGGAGTCGAAAAAAGCTATCTCAACTAATAGAAAAAATTTACAGTAATAAGCCTGCAGTTATTGCTCTTGATATTGTATTGTCAGAAGAGGAA
>CALISP010000157.1 GCA_938041705.1 uncultured Cocleimonas sp.
AAAGGTTGCTCGTAAAACATCCATTGCAGTCATTTTTGGTTTAATTTTACCGATGACATTCGAGACGATATGCATCACATGGGAGTAGCGTTCGATACTCATGTTTTTAGTCAATTTAACCGTACCAGTTTGGCTTACTCGGCCTGCATCATTTCTGCCAAGGTCAATCAACATGATATGTTCAGCAACTTCCTTAGGGTCATTTAGAAGGTCTTCTTCCATGGCTTTATCATGTTCAGGGTCGCGACCACGTTTGCGTGTACCGGCAATAGGCCGAACCGTGATTTCACCGTCCTCAAGTCTAACTAATATCTCAGGTGACGAACCGACAATATGAAAATCATCGAGATTCATAAAGTGCATGTATGGTGATGGATTAAATGAGCGCAAACAACGGTATAAATCTATAGGTGCAGCCTTAAATGGTACGCTCAAGCGCTGCGATAACACCACTTGCATAATATCGCCTGCTTCAATGTATTCACGAGCAGTATCTACAGCGTCCAGAAAACCTTGTTCGGTAAAGCCCGATACAAAATCTTCTTCATTAATAATCTGTGGAGACTTTTCTTTGTGATACAACTTAAAAGGCTCACGCAATTGATTAACCAAATCATCAAGTCGAGTTTGGGCTTGATCGTATTCGCTTTCACCAGCATGCACGATGATATATAACTTGCCACTAAAATTATCAAACACCACGACTTCTTCAGAAAGCATCAAAAGAATATCAGGCGTTTTTAGTGGGTCATCTTTGTTGACAGCTTCTGTACCTGCAAGACGAGGTTCGATATAGCGAATCGTCTCATATCCAAAGTAACCGACTAAGCCACCAGTAAAACGCGGTAGGTCTTTAATTTCAGGTACTTTGATTTTATCTTTGTATGCTTCGATCCACTCTAAAGGATCAGTTACCGTTTCAGTAGAGACTACTTCGCCATTAACTTTGGTTTCAATATCCAAACCAGTAATACTGATAATAGTATTTGAAGGTAAGCCAATTATAGAAAATTGACCCCATTTCTCACCACCATGCACCGATTCAAACAAATAAGAATAGGGCGCATTCGCTAATTTAAGATAAGTGCTAAGAGGAGTGTCGAGATCAGCTAGAATTTCTCTAACAAGTGGTACGCGATTATATTTTATATACTCAGGGCTGTCACCTTCAGAAAAATAAGCATCGAATTGAGTTTTGTTCATGGTTTAACCTGTTTAAAACGTTGGTAATGATAAGTCTTGTAAAATCGGGAGCGTTATTAGCACGAGCATTAAAACGCGATTGTCTTTTTTTCAAAAGACACTAGATCCAAAGCCATCTCCAATGTTTAAACAGATTATTCATAAACACTATTTTAAGTGGTTAGTTACGATTGGGCAAGTTGATAATTATCACCTTAAATATCAAAGAGTATTATTTGTCACTTTGTATATCATCAAAAAGTAGGGGGGTGTCTTTTTATACAGCTCAATATAGATTAAATTGTATAAGTGTTTATTTAGAAGTAACGTAATGTCTATAAATCTATAGAATGCTGAACCGAATATGAGTAAAAACAACACAGTAGAAACTATTGAAGCGAGATTTAATTTCTTTCCGACTGCTTGGCCTGCGGGTGTGGCGAGGGAGGTTTTTGAATTGCTTATTGGGCAAGATAAACTTTTTCCTGCAAGTAGATGGGGTAATGAAGGTAATTATTTTTTGCCTGCAGAATCTGAAGATATGATTGACTGGTTGACTGAGCGTTATGAGGCGTCACATAAAGCTAATGGAATAACCCTTTTTACTAATAAAATTATGAAAGATGGCTTCTATTTTTCTTTGTATCGCTCTGAATGGCACGAAGATTCTAAAATAGGACATTTGTTACATTGGCCGAAAAATTTAGATCTCACTATTCCGTTCGAACATGACTCTATTGATGAATCTTTAAAAGTGATTAATATGATTGCAGCTTTAACAGAAGCCCCATTAGTGACTATCGATTATCGCAAAAGTGTTAAACATGAACCAATAACGCTTGCAGCCACCAGAGAACATAAACGAGTTGTGCAAGGTACAATTCATGGTAATGCTTCAGCGGGACCTTGGCGGGGCTTACATCGTATACCGTGGCAACTCATAATGGGTCAGCATATCGTAGCTACCATTGGCGTAGATAAGCTTAAAAAACTGTTTAGATATAATGCGATTGATCATGGTAACGGGCTCTGGACCTTACAAACAACAGTCGATCCAGCTGATTCGATCTTAGATATGGGTCGTGAAGCCGAACGAGAAATCATTGAAACCTTGGGTCAGCAATTTTTTTCACAAACTGATCAAAACAAATTAGCTAAAGTGCCACCGAAGTTCCCAGATGAATTAGTGCCAAAAGATTCACGTTTATTTGAACGATATGGTGAGAGTCGTTTAAAGCCTCTTTAATAATTAAATAAGAATGGGATTAAAGTGAAAATATTGTAAGGAAGGGGGAAGAGCTCTACGAATATTTTTTAGACCATTTCTCATTTTCATAATCAGCACCGTTTTCTTCTGTATCAAAGAATAAGGATTTATGTATATTCTTAATATAGATACCCTCGCCACTCAAACGTGTTTCTGTAAGTTGAAAGATGGTTTGAAATGTAGTTGTATTCTTGGCACCTTCTAAATTTTGATTGGTATCAAATACGAATACGAGTTTCAGGCTTTGTGGAAATTTTGAATAATCTACAAAATGCGTTAACCAAGAAAACCCTTCTGATTCCTTCTTTAATGTTTCACACACATCATTCAATGCTTTTACAATTGAATTCTCGGTTTTCATTTCATTTCTTTTCATATTATTAGGCAAAGATCTTTATAAGTTAATTCCGTACATCTTTAATATACATAGCCTTGCCATCTTTTCTCATTTCAATATCAAACAATTCACTGGTTTTTATTAGATCACTGAGCTTTTTAAAACCGTAGTTAATTGATGAAAAAGAGCTGTTGTTTGATATGTAATGAGCAACTCTACTCATATCTGCCCAGTCATCATCGTCAGATGTCTGTTCCACTGCAGTGCGAAGTAGTTTCACCAGTGCGTTATCTTGTCTAAGCTCTGCTTTTGTTTTCTTTGTTTGTTTTTTAGGCTTATCTACCTTTTCTTTTGCTTCTTCTTGTTCTTCAGAAACTAAATTTTCTGTAAATATAAACGGTGAACAGGCATCAACAAATGGCTTAGGTGTTTTCTTTTCGCCGAATCCATAAACTGGCATACCACTTTCAAGAATTCTAAGAACGAGGGGTGTAAAGTCACTGTCACTAGTCATTAAAGCAAAGGCATCGACACTGTTACTATAAAGTAAATCCATTGCGTCAATAATCATGGCCGCATCGGTGGCATTTTTACCCTTGGTGTAAGCAAATTGCTGCATGGGTCGAATGGCGTTTGGGTGCAAGCGTTTAATCCAGCCAGACATTGATGAGCTATTCCAGTCACCATGAGCAT
The DNA here is from genome assembly GCA_938041705.1 of uncultured Cocleimonas sp. Lineage (GTDB taxonomy): Bacteria > Pseudomonadota > Gammaproteobacteria > Thiotrichales > Thiotrichaceae > Cocleimonas. Next base: position 3,480 of record CALISP010000157.1, read on the forward strand.
GACGAACATTTACAGTGCCAAATTTCGCCAACTCTTCTAATACGCCTTCTATAGAATTATGACTTACGTTATCACAATCAATGAGTAGCGCTATTCTTTTGTTTTCTGGCACAAATTTCCCCTTATTTAAAATGCTATCTATGCTTCTTTCGTCGGAATTTGAAGCTTTCTAAGTTCTTCAGATAACTCTTTAATTTCTTTTTCAAGAGCTTTTACATTCATTTGTGAAAAATGTGTATTTCTAAACTGTTTAGTGCGACCAGAGTTTCCATACTGTTTAGTACTTCCAGAATTCCAGCTTTCAGAATTTCTTCTGGATTTTGATAATTCAGCTTTTCTTTCATTTATTTTTTCTAGTAATAATTCTTTGTTATTCATTTTCACAGTATCCAGTTTGTGTACTTTTTAATTAATTTAAGCAGGAAAAGGTTATCTTAATGCTAATTACTAAAACTTAACATCGAAGGCGTTGATTTTTTAAATTTCTAATAATGTTTGATTATGTTCGATAGATAAGTTTTACACTTGGTCGTTGCATAACCTTTTCGGCAATTCGTTTAACGTTTGGAAACTCATAGATTGAGGGATGACCCAGATCAGTTTGTAACCATGTAGTCAACATGTATAGATAAATGTCAGCAGAACTGAAGTTGTCACCAAGTAGCCATTCATTGTTACCAATTTGATCATCAATGACTGTCCACGTTTCTTTTAATCGTCTATTGCCACGTAGCTTTGCGCTTGCTTCGTCAGAGGGTGAATCTACAAAACGATCTGAGTAATAACTGAGCTGGAACGCATTCTGAATGGAGTTAGAGAAATAAACTAATGTCTGCAAGTAAAGTGCCCTTGCGGGATCATCAGCCTTCGGTGCTAAATTAGCATCCGAATGGCGATCACATAAAAATACCGTGATGGCTGCACATTCGTACATTGATCCTTCATTGTTCGAGTCTTGGTTCCAAACGAGAACAGGAACCCAGCCGTTGGGATTGATCTCCAACTGCTCAGGTGGAATCGATTTATCTCTGTCAATTGTCGTTGGAATTAGTTCGTATGGTAATCCAAGCTCTTCAAGTATTACTCGGATACCCATAGCAGCACTGTCTTCTGCATAGAAAAGTTTATACATGCTCTTCTCCCAATGAGGGTTTTAAGGAGATTCTGATAATATCTAGTAATCTAAGTTGTTTCCCCCAAGCTTATTAATAAATAGGGGGCACTTTACTGATCGATGAATGCTTAAATTGATTGGTTCAAAGTATATGTATTAAAGATCAAGATTTCGTTTTAAAACCTTGCCTGAGGTAATAACACGTCTAATACGATAAAGCTCAGGATGCTTGTCTTTGTCTTCATGACGCAGAGGTTCTTCTGTTGTAGCACTAACAAACCAAGAGGTTTCAGGGCGTGGATCACCCAAGAGCTTTTTTACAGCATGTGTTGTAATACCCAAAGCTTCACCTGCCGCATTATATGTGCAGCGCGTTTTAACTTCGTTGATGTAATCAATTACTATAGTAATTTTATCCTGCACTATTAGATGCTCCGTTTAAATTTAATGGTTTTTAATCACAGACTCTTGAAGAAGATCTAAGACAATTAAGTATATTAACATGAATTAAGACTTTCATTTTTAACTAACTAAAGATTTATACAATAATAAAAGACAGATGCCTTCTGTGACTGCCTGAAATCAAAGGGTATAGAGTAAATAAATATTTAGAAATTTCTAAAAAGTTAGTTTTAGAATCAATAAGAACGAGTAGATACTTATCGATATAATAGTATTATTAACGATGTCGATATAATGACAATATTAATCAGTATAAACATCATAAACTTAGTTTAAACGCCAACTACGTTTTACAAAATAGTAAGGTTTGTTAAACAAGTCGAATCTTAGCGTAAACAAAGTATGAAACACAATGATGGCAGCCCTTGAGGCATGATTTTCATTTAATTCAGATAATAATCATATAAAAGTGAGGGGGTGTCTTTTTAAATAAGCCTACAGGCCATCTTAGGTGGATTTAAATCCATTAATCTGTAGACTCCGCGCCTAATTACTAACGACTCGGACACTCCTTTGATTTCCACCGCAAACATCACAATGCAATATGGCTCTGAGCCATTATTCGAAAATATTTCGGCAAAATTCGATAACGGTAATCGTTACGGATTAATTGGCGCTAACGGTTGTGGTAAATCGACCTTAATGAAAATCATGAGTGGAGTCGAAGAGCCAACCTCTGGCAATGTGTCCATTACTCCTGGTGATAAATTGGGAGTCTTAAGTCAGGACCAGTTCGCTTTTGAAAAATATAGCGTGATAGATGCTGTAATTATGGGCGATAGAGAGCTGTGGGAAGTCAAACAAGAACGTGAACGCATTTATGCATTACCAGAAATGTCCGATTCTGATGGCATGAAAGTAGGTAATCTCGAATCTGAATTTGCAGAGATGGATGGTTACACTGCTGAAAGTCGCGCTGGTGATATTTTACTAAATGCAGGTATTGAAGAAGAATTGCATTTTGGTTTAATGAGTGAAGTTGCACCGGGTAGAAAATTACGTGTATTACTCGCCCAAGCATTGTTTGCTAATCCAGATGTTTTGTTACTCGACGAACCAACTAACAACTTAGATATTGAAACGATTAACTGGTTAAGTATAGAGCTGAATAAGCGTACTTGTACCATGGTGATCGTCTCGCATGATAGACACTTTCTGAATACAGTGTGTACTCACATGGCTGATATGGATTATGGTGAGCTAAGAATTTATCCTGGTAACTATGAGTATTTTCTTGCTCAATCAAGCTTGTTACGTGAACAGTTACTCGCGGGTAATAGTCGAAAAGCAGCTGAAATCGAGGAGTTACAAGACTTCGTCAATCGCTTTGGGGCCAATGCTTCAAAAGCGAAGCAAGCAAGTTCTCGTGCTAAGAAACTTGATAAAATTAAGTTAGACGATGTTAAAGCATCTAGCAGAATGACTCCTTTACTCAGATTTGAACAGCATAAAAAGTTACATCGAAATGCTTTGGTAATTGAAGAACTTTCGCATGGTTTTAATGAAGATATACTATTTATAACTGATGATATTATTCTTGATGCAGGTTCACGAGTTGCTGTATTAGGCGATAACGGCACGGGTAAAACAACATTTTTACGTTGTTTAATGGATCAACTCAAACCTAGCAGTGGTAGCTATAAATGGTCTGAAAATGCCGTGGTTGGTTATTGCCCACAAGACAACACTCTAGACTTTGACAATAACCTAAATTTATTTGATTGGATGATGCAATGGCGAACACCCAAGCATGATGATCTTAAGGTTCGAGGTTTATTAGGGCGTTTATTGTTTACCGAAGATGATTTTCTTAAAAAAGCCAAGGTTTGTTCAGGTGGAGAGAAAAATCGTTTGTTATTTGGTAAACTCATGATGCAAGACACCAATGTGCTAATAATGGATGAGCCTACCAACCATATGGATATGGAAGCCATCGAAGCCTTAAATAATGCATTGAAAATATACGAAGGAACTTTAATTTTTGTCAGCCATGATCGCGAATTTGTATCAACGCTTGCTAACCGTATATTAGAAATTAAAGATCAAGAGATGATAGCTTTTGAAGGTACATACGACGAGTTCCGTGAAAGCAAAGGATTAGTATGAGTGAAGACAACCAAGATGATAAACAACAAGAAGTAAATCCCTTTTTAAACAACCCGCTTCACGGTGTTGGTTTAAAGACTGTTTTGCATGATTTAGTTAGTCATTATGGTTTCGATATTCTTTATGCTTATTTGAACATTAACTGCTTTAGATCAAATCCAAGCCTTGCAGCCAGTGAGAAATTCTTGAAAAAGACTGACTGGGCCCGTGAAAAAGTCGAAGTTTTTTATCTATATCAGTATAAAAACTTGCCTGCTGTGTCATCTGAGCAATTCAAGTTACCTCCTAGAGAACGCATTGTGCCAGACAAGCATAAACCAGGTGAGCCAACTATCTTAAGTGTTGAAGATGGTGAGCGCTTACAAGATAAACGATCCAAGAATGCTGCAAGTCGAGATAAATTCACTGGTGAGCGTATAGGATCTAGTAGGCAATATAACGAACAACGAAGTGCGGGGTATTCTAATTATAGTAAGAAATCTCGATGTGAATCGCCGTATAAGAAATCTCCTAATAGTGTTCAAGGTAGTAAGCCAAGCTATGCTAAATCAGATGATTCAAGTGAGAATAATCCTGCACCACCAAAAGATCCTTGGGGGAATTTTAAAGGTGGAAAGTAATTCTTTTAAAATAGGTAACTGAGTTTTAACGTGACAATGTTGGAGCACAACGAATACTACTCGTAGTGCGGGTTGTTATCAAACCCAATAGCTTTGCAGAAGTTTTATTAAGATTTTTAAACCACAAATTATGTGGGTTTCTATGTTCAGCCCAAACTATACAAACCTAATAAACTCTTAGCTGATTTATTTTTCTGCATTTTTGTTTTTCGCCTTTAAATAATAGCGACTAAATTATGGCTACCTTAAGCTATAATTTATAACTATGAATCAGCCCACTTACCCCGTTTTTTCTGAAGAATGCCAGTCATTACTGAAGAAGCACCTAAGCCCGACAATATGGAAAGCACTCTCAGAATCATGTACTAAGTCTGGTTATAGTTTCTCCCAACTAATTCATTCAGGTATCGAACAGCAGGATAGTGGTGTTGGTGTGTATGCGGGTGATGTTGAAAGTTATAGCCTTTTTGCTCCCTTATTGATGCCTATAATTCGTGACTATCATGCAAGTTCTGGCAAACATCCCGCATCTGATTTTTCTTTCGATGATCTGCCTAAAATATGTGTTGCTGCTCAGCAACGCATCATTTCAACGCGAGTGCGTGTTGGTAGAAATTTGAGTGGATTCCCTTTGGGCCCAGCTATCAATCGAACTCAGAGACTAGAAGTTGAAACTCTGATTAAGAATGCTCTAAAAAAATTACCAGAGAGAATTCAAGGTGCGTATCTGTCGCTAAGTGATATGGATGAAAGCCAACGTGAAGACTTAGTTGCCCGTCATTTATTATTCAAAAGTGAGGATCGCTTTTTAAGCTCTGCAAACCTGATGAGAGATTGGCCGGAAGGACGCGGTTTGTTTTTATCTGAAGATAAAGCCTTTAGTGTTTGGGTGAATGAAGAGGATCAGTTACGTATTATTGCATTGCAACAAGGTGGTGATATTTCCGCTATTTTTAGATTGTTGGCTGATGGGGTGAAATCATTATCAGAACATCTGAATTTTGCATTTAGTGATGATATAGGTTATTTAGCAAGCTGTCCGACCAATTTAGGAACCTCTATGCGAGCCAGTGTTCACATGAAACTAGATTCTCTGGCTGGTAATGAGACTAGACTCAAAAAGCAAGCTGAAGCATTAGGATTACAAGTACGTGGAGTCAACGGTGAACATTCTGAAAGCAAAGGAGGGGTTTATGACATCAGTAACCGAATGCGAATGGGTGTAACCGAGAAAACAGCAATCTCACATTTGGTTAATGGGATTAATGTCTTGGCTGAAATGGATTGAATTTGTATTTGTTTAAGTAATATATTGTTGTGGACAGTCAGCAAAGCAAGAGTTTCTGTAAAACATGTTAAAAGTAGGGGGGTGTAGTTTAACTGTTTTAAGCTGGATATTAGTCTTGATTAAGACCCAGTTGCTTTTGCTTCTTCTTTGTTAAACCCAAAGATACAATATGATGAGATTCTATTAAATGCTCTTTGAGTACTTCATCTGGAAGTTTAGATGGATCAAATTGTTGAACCCACTTCATGCCACGAGATGCCATATAGGGTGCTGGTCTAAATCCAGGTTCGTCGGTTAAAAAATAATAATCAGCTTCAGAGGTTTTGAAAGTGAAAGCAGGGTTTTCGAGCTTTTCCCAACCGCCAATTGCGAATACTTTTCCACCGACTTTCCAAACGTGTGAACCGCCCCATTGAACGACATATGACGTTGCAATTAGCCCTCCACAAAAATCATTATATTCTTCGTAAGTCAATTTGATGCTACTCTTCTGTGTTGCGAATACTTCAAATAGAGTTAATCGTTTTTTTCTGCAGAAGGCTTCTTATTTGTTCAATTCTTTTTCGATTAGCGCCAAAATCTGAATATCCAGTTCTGGAGGCTGATCTTACTTCTATGGTAGTTTTTTTCTCATCAGTTTTTGGAAAATAAAATTCTACATCATCGATAAATCGAAATAATGCTGATACAAATTCAACGCGAATATAGTTGTTTTGTTTAACTACAATTTTTGTACGCTTCAACTCGTTAAGTGTTTTCAAAAGTTGTGTATTGGCTTCCATGGTAGTGCCATTAAAAAGTATAGCCGGGATATGATGATCATTGTCGTTTGCCTGACTATTCACACAATTTGGAGAACTTGGGCACTCGGTTAAATTATCATCATTAATACCTAATTTAGTCATTTTTCCTGAACATCCTGTTAAAAAAAGTAAGCCAATGAGAATAATTTGAATTATCTTTTTTGAGATTATGACTTTAGTCATTATTATTTTTGTTATCCTTAATTATTATATTATCTTAGTAAGCATTTATTATTGATTAAACGCTTGAGCCATTTCTAACGAGGTCTCTAAGATAGGTATCTTAGTATTTGATTCATTCGAATGATGATGAAAAAGTTTAACATCAAACTCAATATCCCAATGTTTATCTCCTGCTCTGCAAAGTTTACCAGTTTCGAAATCAAGGTGAACGGTTGATTCTGGGAGCCATGCCAGACCGAGTCCCTCTCTCACCATTGATTTTAAAGTGTGTGAGTAAGTGTTTTCATAACGACGAGACAGAAAACAGGTATGAGATATATCTTGCACTAACTGATCTACAGCTTGACCAAAGATTGATTCATGCTCATAAGCAACATATGGCAATGGTGTCATCGCACTTCCGGGTAAGTTGTGTATTGGCTTGTTATTCTGATCTGGAATAGTCACAGGAATAAGTGAGTCTTTACCTACGGTAATACTAGAAAATTTATTTTGGGCAATAGGTAAATTTAGCATGTCATGACCATAACAAAATAG
>CALISP010000158.1 GCA_938041705.1 uncultured Cocleimonas sp.
GTTTGCGATAATTTCCGCATCATAAGTTGCGGCCCAATCAGAATAGTATGTCTGGGTGTCTGCGACCGAATCTAGATTGTAAGATTGGCTTAAATGGTTTTTATGATTCGTCATAATTTAATGTAGCAAAATATTGATAAAATTTTGTAATTATTATGAAAATTTAAATGTGTCTTCATATAACCGAACAAAAGAGATTATTAAAAGGCAAGAGTACCAGTTAACTGATAAAAACGTTGTTTCATAGTGTTGAGTTCGCGCAAAAATTATTTTATGGGCTATAGTTTATTAAGTAAGTAGTTATTTACTTACGCTTATTTTTTAAAGATTTCATTTTAGTTTTCATTAGGTTTTTATTATCCAAGGACGGATATTTTTTTATGTTGAGTGTTTTTAAAACTTCCTTTGTTGGATTAATTACTAGAGCGCTCACCAGAAAATACAGCATATTCACACATGCCATCATCACTATATTCTTTAGTCTTATCTCAATATTTGTTTTATCGTTAAACGCAAATGCAACCGGCATCATAGAAAAATCAACTCCAGAAACCCTTCAATTTGAATCCAATGATCTCTATCAAGCATTAGCGGCTGAAATTTATAATCAGCTGGGCGAAAAGAATTTAGCGGTCGATCATTACTATAATTTGAGCGTGAGTAACAAAGATCCTGCCATTGCTAAACGCGTTACTGAGCTGGCAACGGTTACAGGTCAAATTGCAAAAGCCTTAGATGGCGCCAAGCGTTGGGTGGCGTTACAGCCGAATAACTTAGAAGCTAATCAATATCTTACGCTGCTTTTGTTACGTAATAGTCACTTTAAGTCTTCCGCAAAGCAATTAGATAAAATTCGTGTTTTACTTGAAGATAGCTCAGAGCAGGCACAGTCTTTAGCGACCAATATAAATTCACAATCAAATCAGTTTCATAGTAATGAAAGTCTAACTTTTATTGGCGCTATGTTGTCTGCAGAAGCACACCATGACAAAGCATTGACAGTATTTGATCTTTATATAAAAGAGCATGCTTCAAAGTTAAAGAATCACTCGCTTTATTTAAAACAACAAAAATTGATAGCAGCTCAATTAGCCATGAAAGCAAAACAGTATTCAACTGTGGTTAGTTCCCTAAATGGTTTAACCGGTTTAGATCCTCAGAATTTTGTTGATGCGACTGTTATGCATGCTAAAGCCCTACATAAATTACGTAAAAATAATTTGGCGATTGTTCTTTTAGATTCAATTAAAAAGCATCCAGAAGCTAATGATAGTCACCGTTTGGAGTTGGTGCGTTTATTGGTTTTAACTAAACAAAAAAGCTTGGCACTTCCAATCTTGGAGACTTTGGTAACGAAGCATTCAAAAAACTTAGAGTTGCTAAAGTCATTAGTCGCACTACAAATTGATTTATCTAAATTCAATAGTGTAGAGAGTAATATTAGTAAGTTACGGACTAATGTTAAATATAGTCATGATGCTGATTATTTCACTGGAGAGTATGCAGAGAAGTTGGGACAACAAGAAAAAGCATTGTTTAACTATGAAAAAGTCTCTGCAGGTTCTTATTTAAAAAACGCGCATAAAAAACGTATTAGTTTGGTTAAGAAGATCCATGGCCAATATGAGTTGAATGCTTTGTTTCAAGAGCAACAAAATAATGCTGATACATTGAGTGATCAAGCTTATTGGATAAAGTTGCAAGCGGATGAATTATTTGAAGCTCACTATTATTCCAAGGCTTTAGCTTTATATGATAAAGCTGTGACACTAGTCCCCAAAAAGACGCGTTATCGTTATAAGAGAGGTTTGGTTAATGAGCGACTTGGGAATTTGGATAAAGCAGAGCTAGATTTTAATTCTGTTTTGGAAAAACGGAGCAATGATACAGATACACTTAATGCTTTAGGTTATATGTTGTCAGTTCATACTAAACGCTTTGATGAGGCCAAAACGCATATTGATAAGGCTTATAAATTAAAACCCCACGACCCTTTGATATTAGATAGTTTAGGTTTCGTCTTTTATAAAACAGGTGAATTAGATAAAGCTGAAAAATACTTACGTAAGGCATTCAAATTAATGAAGAAACCAGAAGTGGCGAGTCATTTAATTACTGTTCTTGCAAAGTTAAATCAACATCAAGAAGCAAAAAATATCTATATTGAAATGCAGAGAATTTATCCAGATAGCCCAAGTTTAAAGAGTGTTTTGCGTTATTTGCCAAATTGATTCTTTAATAAAATTCTAATTCGTTTTAACCCCGTTAATATCATCCCTCAGTCTTAGCCTAAGTCTATAATCTTTCCTACAGAAAAATTATCTATTCCGTTATCTATTAAGTTTTTCTTGATTTAGTCATTAGGTTTAAATTGACTTAATCCAAATTTCTCTAGCCTAAGCAATATCATTCTAAATTCTTGATATGAACTAAGACTTTTAAAAACAATCATAGCTATTCAATCTATCCCTAGTAGAACTATGGGAATTTGTTAAACTGCGAATTAACCGCTTTATATGCCACGTTTGCCACATTAAGGAAATCATAAATGACTTTAAAAGGATTATTCACAGGATTGCTTTTAAGTAGTGTAATACTGATATCAGGCTGTTCTCAAATCAATACAATACCACCATCTTCAGTTACCCCAGCTACTACACCGGTTGCTAAACAAACAGCATGGCAACAGCGACAAGCCTTTTTGGGGCGTAAACAAAGTTGGCAATTAAAAAGTAAAGTCTCGTTGAGGTTTGATGATGAAAACCTAATATTTGGTTTAAATTGGGCGCAAAAGCCCGCTAATAATTATGTGATGGAGATTAATAATCCAGTTACTGGAGGATTGGTTTCGAAATTAAATCGCATGAATGGAGCGATCACTTTATTGGCAGATGATGGCAAAACTTATCGGGATACTGACGAAGAGCGTTTGTTGAAAAATCAGTCTGGTTTATCTATACCCGTTAAAGGCATGCAATATTGGGTTAGAGGTTTAACCTCACCACAATATAAAGTTGATTCTTTGGTGCTCGATAATGCTGGTCGTCCGCTGACGTTACAACAAGCCGGTTGGAAGATTACTTATTCAAGTTATGTGAACAATGGCTCTAATGCCTTGCCGCGTAAAATTAATTTAAGTCGTGGTGTAGAAAAGATTTTCATCAGGTTAATTGCTAAAAATTGGCAGTAAAAATTTTATTCTTGAGCTTCACATGACTGAAAATATAAGAAAGTTAGTACTTCCGGCACCTGCTAAGTTAAATTTATTTTTACACATTACAGGTCGAAGAGAAGATGGATATCATCAGTTGCAAACGGTATTTCAACTTCTAGATTATTCTGATGAAATAACTTTGAGGTCAAGCAATAACGGTGAAATAACAAGAGCCGCAGAAAGTGATGCGCAGATAAATAATATCCCCTATGAAGAAGATTTATGCGTGCGCGCGGCAAAACTAATCCAGCCACAATTAGTAAATCGCTCTAGTGAAGTTAGTGGTGTTGAGATAAATCTTCAGAAAAAGCTACCTATTGGCGGCGGCATAGGTGGTGGTAGCTCAGATGCTGCTACCGTTTTATGTGGTTTAAATAAATTGTGGAATTGTAACTTAAGTATTGATAAATTAGCTGAGTTAGGCGCGCAATTAGGTGCAGATGTTCCTGTCTTTGTTCGTGGAAATTCTGCATGGGCTGAGGGTATAGGGGAGCATTTAACCCCTATGCAACTACCACAAAAATGGTTTGTAGTGATTCATCCTAAAATTTTTGTATCAACGGCTGAAATTTTTGCCGATCAGGCATTGACACGGGATTGCGATACCCTCAAAATAGCGCGCTTTCTGGAATGCAATCAATTCAATTATTTAGCTGATCAATTCAGCAATGTTTTTGAATCGGTAGTGACTAAAAAGTATCCTGAAATTGCTTTGGCAATTGAATGGCTATCGAATTATTCACCAGCAAGATTAACAGGGACAGGAAGTTGTGTTTTTGCTTCGTTTGATAATGAAGTAGAAGCCCAAAATATTCTTTCCTCTTTAGTTAAATCAAATCATAATTGGTCTGGTTTTGTTGCTAAAGGCGTTAGTCAGTCACCTTTAATTGCTAGCTTACAGAATTAGAAAACCTGTACATTATTTTTAACGTACATTGGGACGTCGCCAAGTGGTAAGGCTCTGGGTTTTGATCTCAGCATTCGTAGGTTCGAACCCTACCGTCCCAGCCATATTTAATTGATAGGTCGTTAACAGCTTTATGTGAACGACCTATCAATACTTTCTAAACATAGTTTTATACTGAAACTTTTACGCAGAAAGCTATCTAACATTTTTTTAAACTTCTACAGAGATTGACATGTCAGAAATAGACTCAGTAATGATTTTTTCCGGCAACGCTAATTTAGATCTCGCTCAAGAAGTCTCTGATCAATTAGGCATTCCACTAGGCAATTGTACTGTAGGTAAATTCAGTGATGGCGAATCCCATATTGAAATCCTAGAGAATGTTCGTGGTCGTGACGTTTTTGTTTTACAACCAACTTGCGCTCCAACAAATGATAATTTGATGGAGCTGCTGATAATGGTTGATGCTTTATATCGTGCCTCAGCAGGGCGAATTACTGCGGTTATACCTTATTTTGGTTATGCTAGACAAGATCGACGTGTTCGCTCAAGACGAGTTCCTATCTCTGCTAAATTAGTAGCAGATATGATCTCTACTAGCCGCGTAGATCGTGTATTAACAATTGATTTGCACTCAGATCAAATTCAAGGTTTCTTTGATTTACCCGTTGATAATATCTACGCATCTGCAGTGTTACTAAACGATATCAATGAGAAAGATTACGAAGATTTAGTTGTAGTATCACCTGATGTCGGAGGTGTTGTTCGCGCAAGAGCAATGACTAAGAGCTTAGGTGGGGATGTTGGTTTAGCAATTATTGATAAACGTCGTCCTGAGCCTAATGTTTCAGCAGTAATGCATATTATTGGTGAAGTAGAGAATAAAACTTGTGTGATTATAGATGATATGGTCGATACCGCAGGTACGCTTTGTCATGCAGCGAAAGCCTTAAAAGAGCATGGGGCTAAAGCTGTAATTGCTTACACTACTCATCCTGTATTTTCTGGTCCTGCAATTTCAAATATAGAAAACTCTGATTTAGATGAAGTAGTAGTAACAAATACAATTCCATTAAGTGAAAGTGGTGGAAAGTGTGCTAAAATACGCCAGCTTTCTGTAGCGAGCATCTTGTCAGAGACAATTTCTCGTGTGCATGTAGACGATTCTGTAAGTGATCTGTTCATGCATGTGGTTGATGATTAGCCTTAAAAAATAATCATAAAAAATTTGTTGGGTTGAGTTTTATTTTAAGCTTGGCGCGACACTAAGCTGCAAAACTTGGTCGCGAGTTTTGCTTTTTTGTTTTTGGATTACATTGATATATTTATATATTTGAAAAAAATACATAAATAAGTAAATCCAGTTTTGGAGTAGAAAAATCATGGCAAAATATGAATTAGCCGCCGAAGCAAGAGAAGATTTAGGTAAAGGTGCGAGCCGCCGCTTACGTCGTCTTAATAAAATTCCAGCGGTATTATATGGTGCAGGCCGACCAGCATGGTCACTAACACTTAAAGAAAACCAATTAATGCGTAACCTTCAAGAAGAAGCATTCTACGCTGCAATTATTGAGCTAGAATATGAAGGTAAGAAGCAAAAAGTATTCTTGCGTGACTTACAGCGTCATCCCGCAAAACAATTAGTACTTCATGTTGATCTTCAACGTGTAAGAGACGATGTTGAAATGACGGTAGTATTACCGATTCACTTCTTAAATGAAGAGACTGCATACGGTATTAAAATGGAAGGCGGTAGATTACAACGCAACCTTTCTGATATTGAAATCGTTTGTTTACCTGGTGTTTTACCAGAGTATATCGAGTTAGATTTAGCAGACCTGAAAGTTGGTGAAGCAGTTCACTTATCAGATCTAAAAATGCCAGAAGGCGTTAGATCTACTGAACTTGAGCAAGGCGAAGGCCATGATCACGCGATTGCTTCTATCTTCGTTCCTAAAGTAGTTGAAGAAGAAGATACTGCTGCTCCAGAAGCACCTGAAGCTCCTGATTCTGATGTTGCTGGTGATGCAACTGATGAGGCTGAGGATTAATGAGCGAATGACAGAAAACGTTATTCAACTCATTATCGGTCTGGGTAATCCAGGCGATAAATATTCTAAAACCCGGCACAATGCCGGGTTTTGGTTTATTGATGCGCTCGCAGATAAATACGGCGCTAGCTTTAAAGCTGAAACTAAGTTTTCAGGTGAGTTAGCAAAAGCCAGCATTGATGGTCGTGCTGTCTGGTTATTAAAGCCATCAACTTTTATGAATCGTAGCGGCTTAGCTGCGCATCAAATCACTCAATTCTATAAAATTCCGGCTGAAAATGTATTGGTTGCTTATGATGAATTGGATTTGCCGGTTGGTACTGCACGAATTAAGAAATCAGGCGGGCATGGTGGGCATAATGGTTTACGCGATATCCATGCTCAAATTACCAAAGAATATTTACGGTTAAGATTAGGCATAGGCCACCCAGGTGATAGTAAAAAAGTGGCTGATTATGTTTTATCTAGGCCGAACCAAAATGATGAAATCGGAATTATTAATGCGATCGATCGATCGTTAGAGGTAATTCCACACGTGATTAGTGGTGATATTCAAAAAGCGATGAATATTCTGCACACTGAGAGCGAATAAATTTAATATTAAGTTGTCGCTATAATTAATAACGATAATTTATTTCAACAAGAATTACAGTTATAGGAAATATTATGGGTTTCAAATGTGGAATAGTTGGTCTACCAAATGTAGGGAAATCAACACTATTTAATGCCTTAACCAAAGCAGGTATCGCTGCTGAAAATTACCCTTTTTGTACTATCGAGCCTAATGTTGGAATAGTTCCTGTACCCGATCCACGTTTGGGTGAGTTAGCAAAAATAGTAGACCCAAAACGAATTTTGCCAACAACAATGGAGTTTGTTGATATTGCAGGGTTAGTTGAAGGTGCTGCATCAGGTGAAGGTTTAGGTAATAAATTCTTATCACACATTCGCGAAACAGATGCAATCGCACAGGTTGTTCGTTGTTTTGATGACGATGATATAGTTCATGTTGATGGTAAAATAGATCCTGTTTCTGATATTGATACCATTAATACAGAACTGGCATTGGCAGATTTAGATTCTGTTGAAAAAGCCGTACATCGTGCTACAAAGAATGCAAGATCTGGTAACGCTGATGCTAAAGCACAACTAGCAATTCTGGAGAGGATTCAAGCTCAACTTGCGGAAGGAAATTCAGCCCGTTCTGCTGGTCTTAATGATGAAGAAAAGCTCTTGGTAAGAGAATTACAGCTCATCACGATAAAACCTATTTTATTTGTAGCCAATGTTGCTGAAGATGGTTTTGAAAATAATCCTTATTTAGATGCAGTCACTGAAATCGCAAAGAAAGAAGGTGCTGAGGTTGTAGCTGTCAGTGCTGAAATGGAAGCAGAGATGTCATCACTTGATGAAGATGAGCTTTCAATGTTTCTTGATGATCTAGGTCTAGAAGAGCCAGGTTTAAACCGAGTTATTAATGCTGGTTATCAATTATTACATTTGCAAACCTTCTTTACCGCAGGTGTTCAAGAAGTACGTGCATGGACAGTACAAAAAGGTGCAACTGCTCCAAACGGTGCAGGTCGAATTCATACAGATTTTGAGCGCGGGTTTATTCGTGCGGAAGTCGTTGGCTTTGACGATTACATCGCAGGTAATGGAGAGTCGGGCGCAAAAGAAGCCGGAAAGTGGCGCTTAGAAGGTAAAGACTACATTATGCAAGAAGGAGATGTAGTACATTTCCGCTTCAACGTCTAATTTATTGTCCAACTTAGGGTTTAGTTTACTCAATAACTGCGTTGTGGGTTTGTCATTGACGCTTGTCAGCTCAAAATCCACGCCATTTTTAAGGAAACTAAATCCTAATTTGAACTATAAACAACTCTATTTTTTTAAAAAAACATATTGTGGTTATTAATTCAAATTTATACCTCTGCTCCCGAATACACTAAATTCTAGTTTTAAGATTTAATACATCTACCTTAATTATAATTAATAAAAAGAAACCTCCATAAAGTGGGGGGGTGTGTTTAAATATCAGTAATTTCATTGATTACTGAATAACTATGCTAAATAACGAAAACCAACAAGCTATTGATGCTTTAAAAGAAGTCGCTTTGGCTGGCATTAAAGAACAACGCAGTTCTCGTCGTTGGAGAATTTTCTTTAAGATTCTGAGTTTATTGGTGTTACTTTTGCTCATTGGTGCGCTGTTCGGAGCAATTGCAAGTAAAGACAAGCGCCTAACTACAGCAGAAAATTACTCTGCAGTGGTCGATGTTCAAGGTGTAATTATGCAAGGCGCTGAAGCCAGTGCAGATAATATTATTCCTGCTTTGCAGAATGCATTTAAAGACCCAAAAGTATCAGGAGTGATTATTCGTTGTAATAGTCCTGGTGGAAGCCCAGTTCAATCGGCTTATGTCTATGATGAAATTATGCGTTTGAGAGGGTTATACCCTGATACAAAAGTGGTTGCCGTGGCGGCCGACCTTTGTGCTTCGGGAGGTTATTTTATTGTTTCAGCTGCAGAAGAGATTTACGCAAATAAGTCTAGCTTGGTTGGTTCAATCGGGGTTCGTATGCAGGGTTTTGGTGTTGTTGAAGCAATGCAAAAACTGGGTATCGAAAATCGTGAGTTAACTGCTGGTGAAAATAAAGCCATTCTTGATCCATTTTCTCCACGCAAGCCAGAAGACGAGGCTTTTGTTAAAAAGATGCTAGCGACTACACATAAGCATTTTATTGATGCGGTTAAGGCAGGAAGAGGAGATCGACTTGCAAATGATCCTGATATCTTTAGTGGTTTATTCTGGACTGGAGAAGATGCAAAAACCTTAGGTCTTATTGACGGTTATGGAAGCCCTGCAAGTATTGCTCGTGATGTGATAAACGCAGAAACTATGATTAATTTCAGTCCTAAAGAAGATGTTTTCGAACGTTTGAGTAAGCAAATAGGAGCATCTGCAGCAAGTATTCTACTGAACCTTAATACTGCTCCTACACCTGTTCTTCACAAGTAAACATTCAAACAAAAATGGCGTAAATAATCAGTAGAGCTACTCGAAGCTACTCATGATATCAACATTCTCCCTGAGAGTGTTGTGTACTGGGCATCTGTCAGCTATCACTAACATACGTTGATGTTGCTCTTCGGTAAAATCACCTTCGAGATGAATTTTACGGATGATTCTCGAGCTACTGCCATCAATTTCATTAGGTGGAATATAGTTTAAACGTACTGTAATAACGTCTAATTTAATATTTTTACGCTCGGCGTACATAGTTAAAGTAATGGATGTGCAGCTTCCCAGAGCAGAGAGCAATAAGTCAAAAGGTGCAGGGCCTTCGTCATTTCCTTTTAAAGACTCTGGTTCATCAGCATATAGAGTGTGGTTTCCACTAGTGATTTTTTGGGTATAGCGGTTGGCGGTATTTTCAACAAAAATCTCCGTTGACATAAAACCTCCTAATGTTGGTATTAATTTACCACCTTAAACGATTAATGCTAAATGTCTAATTAAATTTTTTATAAGCTATTTTTAAAATAGTAGGAAATGAAGAAATAATGGTGATGACGCCGCTATGAGTATTTAATGCACAAATTTTCATATAAATAAAAACCTGTAAAAGTAAGAGGCTGTCTTTTATTACAGCAATTGTATCTATATCTGCGTTAATGGCTAAATTTCAGTTAGAATGATCTTACAAGTATTTGTAGTGTGGGTTTATGTAAATCACCGCTACTAAATACCGTAACAAACGGCATAACTAACAGTGTAATAACAAAAACCATGAAAAAAATTCCAGAAAAACCAGAAAGACCTAATTTTAAATCCTTCGGTCTATCTCCATCTATTTATACTGCAATTGAAGAATCTGGGTTCAGTGAACCTACTGATGTTCAATTAGAAAGTATTCCGCACATCATGAATAGTAAAGATGTCTTAGCACGTGCAGAAACTGGTTCAGGTAAAACAGCGGCTTTTGTTCTGCCGATATTAGAAAGAATACTTAGACAAAAAATAGCCAAGCAAGCACGAAATAAACCTTTGGATAAATCTAATGTAGTCGGTACTTTAATTTTAGTACCCACACGTGAATTAGCGATTCAGATTCGAGAGGAGTTCGAACGTTTTTCTCAACATATTGAGAATAAAGTGAAGTGTTTGAGTGTGTTTGGTGGTGTTAAAATTAATCCGCAAATGATCGCATTACGGGGTGGTGCTGATGTTCTGGTAGCAACCCCAGGACGGTTGTTAGATTTAGAACGTAACAACGCCATTTTATTATATCAAGTTCAATGTTTGGTTGTCGATGAAGTAGATCGCCTAATGAAGGGTGATTTCGAAGAAGAAATTGATGAAATAGTAGCTAAATTGCCTAAAGGCAGACAAAACCTAATGTTTAGCGCGACCTTCCCACCGAGTATTCGTAAACTCGTACGTCGTGTCATGAACGAACCTGAAATCATTAATGTCGATGATTTGTATGACGATGTTAAAACAGATCAACGTGTGTTTACAGTGAATCGTAATCAGAAAAATGATCTACTCGCGCATCTATTAAATACCTATGATTGGAAACAGGTATTGGTGTTTTGTAGTGCCAAAAGAACCTGTGATAACTTAGTCAAAAAGCTAGAGAAACGTGGTGTGACTGCCGTTGCTATGCACGGAAATTTACATCAATATGCGCGCGCGAATGCACTTAAAGACTTTAAAGCGGGCACTACACGGGTGTTAATAGCTACGGATGTTGCTGGTCGTGGTATAGATATAGGGCAATTGCCCTGTGTGATTAATTACGAACTGCCAAGATCACCTAATGATTATACGCATCGTATTGGTAGAACAGGGAGAGCAGGTGAAAAAGGTACTGCTATTTCTTTGATTTCACATCAAGAATATCAACACTTTACTGTGATTGAAAAGCGAATCGGTTTGCAATTAAACAGAGAGCAGATCGAAGGTTTTGAAGCAGATGCAGTGGCTCCTGAAATACCAGAAGGTGATATCTCAAAAAGTAAAAAGAAGAAAACCAAAAAAGCTAAACGACCGGCGTTAGAGAAGAGAAAAGAAGTTACAAAGAAAGCGGGTGCTAAGAAAAAGCCAAAAG
>CALISP010000159.1 GCA_938041705.1 uncultured Cocleimonas sp.
GATGCAAATAAAGACCAAATTAAAGCAATAGAGATTTCGATAAATAAAGCTGAAATAAAAATCCTGAGTGAGCTTCCAGAAAAAAATGGTGTTAAAGACATCATGCAACAACAACTAACAAAATTAAAAGATCCGAGCACAAATAGTGAAGAAATAATGCTCGGGTTTAAAGACGTCAATACGCTCTTTGATAAAGAACAACAACCATATTATTTATCACCAAAATCATTCACTATGCCTTGCTCTTCACTTATTGATGCTCCAGTAGAACAAATGATGATGCTCAAAGAACTTGAATCATTGATGAGCAATAATAATCCTGAATTGTGTCGTACTACGATGATGACGACCTATAAGGTAGATGATCGCACACAGCTCTTTTATAAAGATAAACATCAATCTATAAGCTCAGAAGAAGTTGAACTACCTTTATTTCATGTTAGAAGAATAGATAAAGTTCCAGCAGTTGATGGAGCACTTGGTTTAACATTTAAAGAAAGGGGCATCGGATCAATTATCTTAATTGACCGAATTAAGAACTTTGCACGTGAATCCATATTACCTGCTCTCACCTTCCAAGGTAGAAGCTATATCATTCCATATTGGATGCAGGGATATTATGAGATAGAGGAAGCCGTAACCAAAGGTTATAAAAAAGATATCAATCAGATTTATCCTGATAAAAAAGAACAACGAAAAGTAAAGACTCTAGTCAAACAATTGATCAAAGATAAGACTCGTATGCAGAACGCTAAGATGGAACAGACTATGCAACGCACCAATAGTAATAATGATAAAAATATCTTTGGTAATGGTTTTGATGCGATTAGTGTTTTATTAGGTAAAAGTCAAAAAGGCAAAAATCAATCAAAAGAATCTACAAAAACAGCTTATAGCAAAAAAGACTCAGAAACTCTAAAAAGACTGGATGAAGCACTCTACCCTAGTATCGAATATCATGAAGCCTATCATCAGATTAATAAAAAAGAATGGCTTCCACCAAATTGGTTGGAACCTGTTTTTAAGGGTAAGTTAAGTGACAATGCCATTGAACATACCTTAGAAGAATTAGGTGCGTATCTTTCCCAATTAGCAAATACAAAACAAGGACAAAACATCTGGTTGAGTAAACTATTGATATTTTCTTTAAATCCGATGACAAAAGGCCAAGCAGAATATTACGCCTCAAGTATTATTTTTAATGCAATGGATGCTCTTCATTTCGAAGAAGCCATTCAAGCAAATTACATTGCAACAGTGGATGATAAAACACGTATTTTTAAAGTCTTGCTGAATAAGAATAGTGATGAAATAAGTAGCATGGCACGCCAAGCCTATCAGATATTGTTTCAACGAGATGTGCCTAACTTAGTTAATGACTCTCTTAATTAAGATACTTATTTAAAAACGAGGCACCAACTTAAATATACATAAATTAAGAAGTCTAAAAATAGATCCAAAAAGAAAACCTATTTAACACGACCGTTTAATCTACTGCTTAATTTATGTGCTATCTTTATAATGATAAAAAATTTGGCAATATTCTCTGCATTTCTAAATGTAGAAGTATTTATTAAACCCACTAGTATTAAATATGATTGAAAGCCGCTATAAAATAGAATATGTCTTACCTGATGATGATGAACAAAAATCATCTCCGTTCAAAGTCATATGGTATTTACTTCTTATTCCATTAGTATTAGTAGTTGTGGCAGCTATTACTTATGATTTTTCTTTTAAAGATTTATCTAGAGATTCATTAGTTTTAGTTGAAAAAGCAAAAGTACATCTTCTAAATCTTGGAGATCCTCAAAAATCCAAAATAATTGAAAATAAAACTAATCTTCTTACAAAAATCCCTGTCACGAAAAAAATAGTTCCTGTTGTTATTGAAAAAACAGATAACTCAAAGACACTAACTAATTCTATAACTGCCAAACCTATAATTGATAAATATAAATTTACGATTTCTGAATTAAGCGCTAAACAAGAACTACAACTTAAGAATATACAAAAACAAATAAAAGAAAATTCTGCCTTAACTAGCAACCTTAATAAGCTATCTGAGCAACTGGTATTAGAACAAGTTAAAAATGAAGCACTTAATTCAAGATTAACAGAACAAGAAAAAGACAGATTAGAGCTAGAAGAACAATTAAACAAGATGTTAGAAAGTTCTATGGATAACATTACTGACAATGTTGTTGATAATAATATTAGTTTAGAAGGCTTTAGCATTCAGAATAACAATAAAAAAACTCCTGTATTAGAAGCCAAGGTTTCTGAAGACGAAAAAATCACAAAGCCTCTTTTAACTACTGAAATAACCGCAGCCCCAGAAAAAGAAAATAATAGCGATAAATTGCAACAAGTAGAGCAATCTGAAACAGATAAAATCATTCAAACAATGACTTCAATTGCCGCAGATACCATTAAGAAACCTACAGATAAGATAAGTGATACAAAAGAATTAAAAACCCCTGAAATTGAAGTAAGCCAGCCTGAAAAGACATTAGCGATTATAAAAACAGAAAAACAAGTAATTGTAGATACAACAAAAAACAAAAAACAATCTACCAATTCTCCTTCAACATTAAAAACTAACGAAGTTGTTAACGTTGAAGAAGACAAAGAAAATAACAAAAGCAATACAAAAAAATCAGATGAAAAACTTACAATAAAAGAAAATATTGAGACTGATAATCAAGAAGTTAAAAAGCCCGCATCAGCAGTTGATGCAATTATTGCAGCAATGGAATCATCCCAATCAAATAATACTAATACCAGTAAAGACCCAACTGAAATACAACAGAAAGTTGATCCAAAACTAGAACAGGAAATAAAACAACAATTGCTTGAAAGGGGAGAGTTATCAGTAGATAAGCAATAAAACTTTTAATCGATCTGTATGATCAACATTAATTAGTTATGCTTTTATTTTTTATATATCTCATTAATTTCTAAAGAAACACTCTCTCCTGATTTGACATCTATTTTTTCATTAAATAGATCACCATTTTGTGGCACCGGCTGTCCTGTTTTTGAAATTCTAGCACCTACTGCAAAACTCTTAAAAGACGATAGTTTGAGACCTGGCATCATTGCCATATCGTCATTAAGAGTTAGTTCTAATGGAAGATTTTTAACCTGTTTACGAACAGCTGCTAAGGGCATCGGTGGCCCGCTCATTGCCTTTGCATAAATAAAGACATAATCATCTGGTGAGGCTTGGTCTTTCAAACTATCTGACAATGAAATACTGACTTTGATTTCAGTAATATTAGTAATTTCAATAATTTTATCAGCTGCTTGTGAAGTTTTAGATGTTTGCTTAGCGATTTGATCTGGAGTTAAACGGCTCTTGGCTTCATCTATTAGATTACTAACTGCAGCTTTTTCATTAGGTTTGTCTTTCAAAAACAGAAGTACTTTTTGCCATTGTGAAATTGCTTCAGGGTATTCTCCAGCTTGACTGGCTGCCATTCCAGATAACCATAATGCCGTAGTGTTTTGCGGTTCAAGCATAAGAGCATTTTTTACAAGTTCTCTTGGTCTTCCTTCAAGTTGTCCAGTGTTCTCCATAGATAATGCATCAGCTAAAGAAAGCATTGTCTCAGCACGGTCTGGACGTAAACTTAAAGATTTATCAAAAGACGCTGCTGCTTCTGGGAATCGTTGTAACAACATATAAGATCGTCCTAGCATGTACCAGCCTTTCGGATCAGTTGGATTGCTTTCCATTTCTGCTTTTAAACGGTTTGTTATTTTTTCTATGTCAGGTGTGCCATCAGGCTTTAAAGGCATTCTTGCTTTAACTGCCTTTTGTGCAACAACTTTAGGATCTAGATGCTTAGTAAAATCGAGGTTACCTAAGTTTAAATAAACTGGAATAGCTATCAATGGAATTAATAACAAGACAAGCCAAGAATCAATAATTTTTGATGATCCATTCTTACTTATTCCAGATGATTCATTACCTGATTCCTTTAAATCACTGAATAAAGATAGCTCTAATTCATTTCTGCTGGATTGGTATATCTCTTGATCAATATCATTCTGTTCAAAACGACGTTCTAATTCTGCCATTTGTTCTTTAGCTATAGCAATATTCTGTTCACGTGTGCCATCTTGAGTATTTTCTCGTCTAAACAAAGCGGGGAGAATAAACGCCAAGGCGATAACTATTAATATCGCGCTAATAATCCAAAACATTTTACTTATTTCTCACTGCTAGAATTTGAGTTCAACACATTACGAACCGATTCACGTTCGGTATCGCTTAGCTGCTTAGAATCTTGTTTAGATTGTTTTCGTATTACTCTTAATAACAAAAACAAACTGAATAAAAGCATTAATGGAGGGCCAATCCAAAGCAGTAAAGTCTTGCTTTTAAAGGGTGGCTTATACAATACGAAATCACCATAACGAGCTGTCATATAATTCACAACATCTTCACGAGACTTTCCTGCAGAAACCATTTCATAGGTTTTTTCACGCATGTCTGTCGCTAGTTCAGCATTCGATTCTGCCAGGTTTTGATTTTGGCATTTAACACAGCGTAATTCTGCAATTAGGTCTAAATACAATCTTTCTCGCTGCTCATTTTCAAAAGTATGAAACTCAATTTGGACAGCCATCGCTGGTAAAGCGAGGATAAGAAAAATAGAAATTATTAAGCTTTGAAATGAAAGAAAATGATACTTCATCCTTCTTCCTTACGTAATTCTGTAATCAAAGGAACCAGAATCTCATCCACAGCTTCATCATAAACTGGGCCAGTAAACTTGTAGCGCACTATTCCTTTTTTATCTACAACAAAAGTTTCAGGCACCCCAACAACGCCCCAATCTAATCCTGCGGCACCTTCAGTATCAACAGCAACCGATTGGTAAGGGTTACCATATTTTGCCAACCAAGTTAACGCCTCTTCACCATAATCTTCAGTTCCGTAGTCTTTATAATTCAAACCAATCGTTGGCACTTGCATTTTTTCAATTAAACGAGTTAATACTTTATGCTCTGCTCGACATGAAACGCACCAAGAAGCCCAAAGATTTAAAACCCAAACTTGGCCTTTCATTTCCTTAACGGTAACCATTTCTTCTGGTTTATATAACTTAGGCAATGAAAAGTTTGGAGCTTCTTGACCTATGAATGGAGATGGAATTACTTTAGGGTCATTCTTTAAGCCAAATAACATCAAAGCAACTAAAGCCATAAAAGCAATTAAAGGGATAAAGTACTTTTTACTCACACTGTTACACCTGAAGATTTTTGTGGCTTATCTGAGAGTTTATTTTCTGTTTGTACTGGCTCAACAACAATCTTTCTTACTCGTCGATAACGCTTATCAAATGCAGCCAATAACCCTCCAAACCCCATTAAAATAGCTCCTAACCAGATCCATCTCACAAATGGCTTATGATAAATTCGAAAGCTCCACGCATCGTTACCTAGAGGCTCACCTAAGGCAACAAATAAATCACGTGTAAAACCAGCATCAATTCCGGCTTCAGTCATAGGCATTTGGTCTGGCCCATAATCACGTTTTTCAGGGTGCATATTATTTACCAACTTGCCATCAAGAGATACATCCATAGTGGCGCGATTAGCTATGTAGTTATCTACTTTTACTGATTCAATTTTTTTGAATGCAAATTCATATCCTGCTAATTCGTAACTCTGACCTACTTCAAGTCGAACATCTTTTTCAGTATCATAAATAGAAACTAAAGTGATTCCGATAATAGTCATAGACATACCGATGTGAGCAATCACTGAACCCCATGCTGACAAGGGTAAACTAAAAGGAGACCGTCCCAAACTGACAACCCACATTAAAGCAGCTAAAGAAACCCAACTACCCAAGAAAAGCCCTAGGCTAGTCATAATATTAAAGTCTGAAACCGTAACTAAAGGAAGGACAAAAGCGGCTACCAAACTAACTGATAGAGGTATCCATACCTTCTTAATAATTCGACTAGGTTCATCTTTTTTCCAACGTAAGAAGAAGCCAAAACCCATTGTTATATAGAGCAATACACCTAAGGGCACAATGACATTATTAAAATATGGAGGACCTACAGATATTTTGCCAGAACCAAATGCATCGATAATTAATGGATAAAGCGTGCCTAACAAAACAGTTGCTGTCATAACAATCAAAATCACGTTATTAACCAACAACCCTGATTCACGCGAGATTAATGAAAAGGCTCCAATCGAATGAAATTTATGAGCACGAAAGGCAAACAACACCAATGATGAACCAATAACAACTAACAAGAAAATAAGAATAAATAAGCCACGTTCAGGATCACTTGCAAAGGAGTGTACAGATGTCAAAATGCCAGATCGAACTAGGAATGTACCTAACAAGCTTAATGAGAAACCCAATATACAAAGCAGTATTGTCCAAGCTTTAAAAGTTGCGCGTTTTTCTGTCACAGCTAACGAATGAATGAGTGCTGTACCTACAATCCATGGCATTAATGAAGCATTCTCAACGGGATCCCAAAACCACCAGCCGCCCCAGCCTAATTCATAATAAGCCCACCAACTTCCTAGAGCGATACCCAAAGTTAAAAACATCCAAGCTATATTTGTCCATGGCCTTGCCCAACGTGCCCAAGCAGCGTCCAGTTTGCCATCAATCATTGCCGCTATTGCAAACGAGAATGCAACCGACAAACCAACATAACCCATGTATAGCATAGGTGGGTGAATCGCTAATCCAAAGTCTTGTAGCAATGGATTTAGTTGACGACCATCAATCGGAATCTGCAGTAAACGCTCAAAAGGATTTGAAGTGAGCAGCATAAACAACATAAAGCCTACGCCAATTAAACCCATTACGCTAAGCACTCTTGCTAGCATTACAGGTGGAATTCCTTTACTGAAGAATCCAACAGCTGCACCCCATCCACCCAATACTAATGCCCATAATAATAGTGAGCCTTCGTGAGCACCCCAAAG
>CALISP010000160.1 GCA_938041705.1 uncultured Cocleimonas sp.
ATTCGCCCAATCGATTTCATTATTATCATTGAGCACCACGGTTGCATAAGGTAAGCCTGATATAATGCCTTGCAAACGTTTCATTACGTTTGACATACGATCTTTACGTTTATTACTTTTCTTATTAATCAATTGAATGTGTTGAGTAATACGTTCCCAAATGCCATTGTTGTCTGGCAACATTGAAGCTTGAGCTCCTTTAGTCAACCATGTGTTTAATTGGTTAAGCTTATATAAAAACCAGCCAATGTAACCCAATAGACAAACAACTAGAGAAATAAACCAATAACCCGTGATCATTCCACCGATAAAAGCTAAAAACAGCACTAACAAAAAGCGCCAACGTTCCATGCCCCAATCACTATTACTCATCGAGTTTCTCAGTAAAACTGTAACCAACACCACGTACTGTTTTAATCATTTTTTCGACACTATGAAATTTCAGAATTTTTCGTAATCTGAGGATATGAACATCGACAGTTCTCTCATCAATGAAGGTGCTTTGCCCCCAAACTTGATCTAATAACTGACCCCGAGTATGAATCCTTTCTGGTTTTTGCATAAAGTAATGCAATAAACGAAATTCTGTTTGCCCAATGGTCACGGTTTTATCGTTGATAGTGAGTAAGTTGTTTTCCAGATTAATAAGAACAGCGCCACGACTTAATTTTTTATCAACAGTTAAACCCTGAGAACGGCGAATTAAAGCTTTAATTCTAGCATCTAATTCTTTCAAAGAGACTGGTTTGGTCATGTAATCATCAGCACCAACTTCCAAGCCTTTAACCTTATCCATTTCTTCGGCACGTGCCGTTAACATTAATATTGGGAGCTCTTTTTGGATTTTATTATTTCTTATTTTTTTAATGATATCAGGTCCACTGGTATCAGGAAGCATCCAATCTAATATGATAAGATCAGGATTCTTCTCTGATAATACTTCAAAGCACACCCCCCCACTTTCTGCCACTTTGACCTTGTAGTTTTTACCTACTAGATACGTCTTTAGCATTTCACCAATGGCTGGATCATCTTCAACTAATAGCACTTCTAACATTTTATATGACTACCCTTACACTTCAGATTGATCGTTACTAATGGTCTCGATAATATCAACGTTATCCTGAGGAAAATACTTCGATCGAATATGCTCAAGAGATGTATGGCGGACATCTTTACCCTTTACTAAATAAATCACATATTCACAAATATTTTGAGCATGATCTCCTATTCTTTCAAGTGACCGAGCGCACCAGCTAACTCTCAAAGCATTCTTAATATGACGAGGATCTTCCATCATATAGGTCATGAGCAAGCGCGATAAGTTATCAAATTCTTTATTAATCTGAGTATCTCTTCCTAAAATCAAAACGGCCTCATCCGCGTCAAGTCGAGCAAAGGCATCTAATGAATCATGCAGAATACTTAATACCAATGTACTCATATGAGAAAGCTCAGAGTGTGTATCTACCACGCTAGGGTTCTTAGCTAACTTCTTTGAATATCTTGCAATTTTTTCAGCTTCATCACCAATTCTCTCCAAATCAGTAATGACTTTAACCACAGCGATAACCAGCCTTAAGTCTGATGCTGTAGGCTGTCTTCTTGCAATAACCCTTGTACAGTCTTCATCAATCTCAACTTCCATCTGATTAACTTTTTGATCTGAAGTCGAAACTTCTTTTGCTAACTCTTGATCATGCTCCAGCAGCGCCTTAATAGCTTTTTCGGTTTGAGATTCAACCAAGCCGCCCATTTGCAGAACTTTATTACGAATATCTTCAAGTTCTTCATTGTAGCGTTGTGAAATGTGTTGCCCTATTTCCATGACTTTACCTTTTTATCTTTTTCCAGATATTTACTGATATAAATGATAGTTTTAATTTAACCGAAACGACCCGTTATATAGTTTTCTGTGAGTTTATGCTCAGGATTAGTGAATACCTTATCAGTATCATTTACTTCCACTAACTTACCCAGATGAAAATAAGCCGTTCGTTGTGACACGCGTGCAGCTTGTTGCATCGAATGCGTTACGATCGCAATAGTGTAGTTAGACTTAAGCTCATCCATCAACTCTTCAATAATAGCGGTTGCTATCGGATCAAGCGCTGACGTAGGCTCATCCATCAATATAACTTCAGGATCGACTGCAATTGCACGAGCAATACACAAACGTTGTTGTTGACCACCTGACAAACCAGTGCCCGGTTTGTGTAAATCATCTTTCACTTCTTTGAATAATCCAGCCTTTATCAAACTCGCTTCTACCAAGTCATCAAGCTCTCCACGATTAGAAGCTAAACCATGTAATCTTGCACCATAAGCCACATTGTCATAAATAGACTTTGGAAATGGATTTGGCTTTTGAAAAACCATTCCTACTCTTGCTCGTAACAAAACAGGATCTGTTTTCTTATCATAAATATCTTCGCCATCTAAAGTGTGTTGCCCCGTTACTTTGCAGATCTGAATCGTGTCATTCATTCGATTCAATACGCGTAAATAAGTTGACTTACCACAACCAGACGGACCAATCAAAGCGATGATTTCATGATTACCAATATCTAGATCAACACCAAAGATAGCTTGTTTATTACCATAAAAAACATCACAATTTCTTGAGCTCATTTTCGCATTTTCTACGAATGGTCTTCCAACAGTACCATTGATTTCAACATCAAATTCATTACGATATTTTTCAGTCGAATTTGTTGGTTTTGGCTCAGTTGATTCTAGCGAAGCGCCTTGTGGCATTCCTGGAACAGTATTTATAACGTCTGTCATTTTGTTACTCTTATTTCGATGTTTATCATGTTGGTATTAGTTTTGGTTTAATGTGAGTTGTCTTAAATTTATTTACTAACTTACGAAGTTAAGCTCAAGTCTACCAACGTCTTTCAAATTTCTTTCTCAGCATTATTGCAATTAAATTCATCGCTACTAAGAACGCAAGTAGTATCATTATTGCCGCAGATGTTCTTTCAGTGAATGCTCTCTCAGGACTATCAGACCAAAGATATATTTGCACTGGCATAACCGTTGATGGATCAAATATTCCACCCGGAACTTCAGCTACAAACGCCACCATTCCGATCATTAACAAAGGAGCAGTTTCACCTAAAGCTTGCGCCATACCAATGATAGTTCCCGTTAATATTCCCGGCATTGCTAATGGCAAAGTATGTTGAAACAGCACTTGTACTTTCGATGCACCTAAGCCAATCGCCGCTTCTTTTATTGAAGGTGGAACAGATTTAATTGCTGCACGACTCGCAATAATGATTGTCGGTAACGTCATTAGTGTTAATACCAAACCACCAATCAAAGGCGTGGAACGCGGTATCCCAAAATAATTAATGTAAATAGCCAGACCCAATAAACCAAAAACGATAGAAGGAACAGCGGCCAAGTTATTGATATTAATTTCGATCATATCAACCCACTTGTTATTTTGAGGAGCAAACTCTTCTAAATAAGCAGCAGCGGCAACCGCAATCGGGAATGACAACAG
>CALISP010000161.1 GCA_938041705.1 uncultured Cocleimonas sp.
GTGATTATCTTTGTTATCCTTTAAAATTAACAATAGCTATATTTAAGGCAAGTCTTTTAAGAAATACGTAGTTATTAGTACTAACGTAATAAGTTTAAATTTCACTAAGAGATAAGCATTTTCCTATATTTTAATTGATCCATTTATACGAGAGTTTCACATGAGTAAAACTATTAACTATTAACTATTATCATTTCTTAATTTCACCTTTCAGCTATTTAGCGATTGAGCGTTTTAATGCGATTGCAACCAAGCATGATCTCACTGTTAATTACTTACCCATTTCTGTGATGGATGTATTCGCTGAACTCAGTGTATTGCCACCAGGTAAACGCCATCCTTCGTTACAACGGATGCGTACGGATGAGTTAAAACGATGGTCTAGTTTCTTAGAATTACCTATGAACTTAGCACCTGCACATTTTCCTGTTGACCAAACATTAGCCGCTCAAATGATATTCGCAGCAGGTGGAGCGAATGGAAACCCTGATGCAGGAAAACTATCGGATGCTTTACTCAAAGCAGTATGGGAAGAAGAGAAAAACATTTCGGATGAAGCTACTTTAGTCGCTATCGCAGATAGTGTCGGCTTGGTTGGATCTGATTTACTTGAGAATGCAAAAGATAGCCAATGGAAGGAGGCTTATACAAGTGCCACTAAAAATGCACTTGAGATGGGTGTTGTTGGCTCGCCTACTTATCAAGTAGAAGATGAACTCTATTGGGGGCAAGATAGATTAGATTTCTTAGAGCGCGCTTTAGTCTAAATCAGTCAATATCTAGACTTATATTCATTTTATCTAAAAAAACGGCAGTTAAATAACTGCCGTTTCAAAATAACAATAATGGTTCTGAGTGTTCAGATTTGATTTCAAATCAAGGCGACCCAGCGCGCAGAATGTGAGCGTATATTTATACGCGACCATCCGAGCGCTGAAGCAAAGCCGAGTTGGGACCAAAGATGATCTCTAAGTACAATTATTTTGGGATTGTGCCGTCTACGCCTTCTACATACCAACCCATTTTAGCTAAATCACCATCAGGAATTGTCTCACCTTCTTTCACGACAACTTCGCCTTTCTGGTTTTTGATAGGGCCTTGGAACGGATGAAAGCTACCATCAACAATAGAAGCTTTAACTGAGTCTGCGTAATCACGAACATCCTGAGGAACAGCATCAGCATAAGGTGCCATAGTAACCATACCAGCTTTTATGCCATCCCATGTATCAGTAGAAGCCCAAGAGCCATCTTGTGCTGCTTTAACTTGTTTGATGTAGTATTTGTCCCAGTTATTAACGATTGCAGTTAACTGTGCTTTTGGAGCAAATGCTTTCATGTTTGAAGCTTGACCGAAACCATAAACGCCGCGTTTCTCAGCAACTTGTAATGGTGCAGGTGAATCAGTATGTTGAGTGATAACGTCAGCACCTTGGTCAATCAATGCTTTAGCCGCGTCGCCTTCTTTACCGGGATCAAACCAAGTGTTTACCCCTACAACTTTAACTTTTACATCTGGATTAACTTTTCGTGCTGCCAAAGTCATCGCATTAATACCACGAATAACCTCAGGGATTGGGAAAGAAGCAATATAACCAATGGTATTTGTTTTAGTCATCTTACCGGCAATTGCACCTAACACCGCTCGACCTTCATAGAAACGAGCAGAGTAAGTACTTACATTATTTCCACGCTTGTAACCTGTCGCATGTTCAAATTTCACTTTAGGGAATTTTTTAGCTACTTTATTGGTTGGATTCATATAACCAAATGAAGTAGTGAAAATCACATCGTTACCGTCAGCAGCTAACTGACGAATCACGCGTTCAGCATCTGCACCTTCTGGTACGCTTTCAACATAACTCGTTTTAACATCTAGTGCCTTTTCTAATGCTAGCCGAGATTGATTGTGTTGGTAAGACCAGCCATGGTCGCCAATAGGGCCTACATAGACAAACCCTACTTTCGTTTCAGCACTGGCGATTCCAGCTACTGTTAGGCATGTAGCTATTGCTACTGATGATATTATTTTTTTAATCATTTTTTCCTCCAGGAATTATTTACTAAAAGTAAGTCTGTTTGTAATTATCTTGAATGTAAGCAGATTTCATCGACTTTCATGAAAAGGCTTGCCTAAACTTGCGGGCGAATTCAATTTAATTTTTGTTTTGTCTCGAGAGATAAATACAAGAACAAGAATAGTTGCTAAATAAGGTAGCATTGACATTACTTGAGATGGAATGCCTATACCTAATGCTTGGGCATGTAATTGTAAAATGGTGATGCCTCCGAATAGGTAAGCGCCCAATAAAACGCGACCTACTTTCCAGCTGGCAAACACTACCAATGCGAGCGCTATCCAGCCTCTTCCAGCAGTCATTCCTTCAACCCATAAAGGCGAATATGCGAGTGACAAGTATGCGCCACCAACACCAGCCATTGCTCCCCCGAACAGTATTGCCATAAAGCGTATTTTTACAACTGAATAACCCATGGCATGTGCTGCATCATGGGAATCACCCACAGCTCTTAAAATTAAACCAGCGCGAGTCTTATTCATAAACCAATACACAACAATGACCATTAGTATGGATAAATAAACCAAACCATCTTGGTTAAATAAAATGTTGCCAATGACAGGTATTGAAGCAAGACCAGGAATCGCAATTTTAGGTATTCCAGTGTATGCCACACCAATCATGCTTTGCCCAATTAAAGCACTTAAACCAAGCCCAAATATGGTTAATGCTAATCCTGTGGGTACCTGTCTTGCGTGAAACTTTAAAACTAAGATAGCAAAGATTGATGCCATGAAAGCACCTGCGACCATACTCGCTATTATAGCTACGCTAGCACTGCCAGTATGATGTACTGCAACGAAACCAATAATGGCTCCCATGATCATCATGCCTTCGACACCAAGATTTAACACACCTGATTTTTCGGTGACAAGTTCACCTAGGGCCGCAAACAAAAGTGGGGTAGCGGCGGTTATAATCGTAAGTATTGCTGCAATTAAAATATCCATGACTATACCGCCGCCTGTTTAGAAAACTGCAATCTGTAATGAATTAATACATCGCTTGCTAGTAAAAAGAATAATAGCAATCCTTGGAAGACGCCTGTTACGGCAACGGGCAGATTCAGTTTAATTTGTGCTGTCTCACCACCTAAGTATGAAAGTGCCAACAACAAGGCTGAAAACAAAACACCTAACGGATGTAAGCGACCTACATAAGCGACGATGATCGCAGCAAAGCCATATCCAGGAGAAATATTAGGAAGTACCTGACCTATCGGGCCAGAAACTTCAATCGCACCTGCTAAACCAGCGGCACCACCACTTATTAATAAGGTAATCCAAATGATTTTAGAGGGACTGAAGCCCGCGTGTTCACCAGCGGCAGGAGCATCGCCTATAACTTTAATTTGGTAACCCAACAGGGTTCTAGATAATAAAATCCAACCTAAGCCTACGGCAACTAAGGCGATTATTGCGCCTAGATGCATTCGCGTTCCATCATATAAAATGGGCAAAAGTGCGGAGTCACTAAAAAGTCGAGACTCAGGAAAGTTAAACCCATCAGGATCTTTGAGTGGGCCATGAATCAGTAAATTTAGTAATAAAGCAGCGACATAACTCAGCATTAGACTGGTTAAAATCTCATTAGCGTTGAAGCGAGTTTTAAGGAAAGCCACAATGCCAGCCCATAGCATGCCGCCAATGATCCCCGTGATTAGTATTAATGGAATAATATAAAAGCCTGTTTTCTCATAGAAAAATAAAGCAGTCGTACCACCAAAAATACCTCCAAGAATCAACTGTCCTTCGGCACCAATGTTCCAGACTCCCGCTCTAAACCCTAATGAAAGAGCTACACCTATTAATATCAATGGGGTCGCTTTAACGGTGAGTTCGGATAAGCCATACACAGAAGAGATAGGTTCTACGAAGAAAGCATGAAGCGCAGCAGCAGGAGATACACCCATCATCAAGAATAGAATGATGCTAGCCACGAGGGTTAATAAAAGTGCGAGAACAGGGGATAAGTAGACCATCGATGCTGATGGTGTTTGTCGTTTGATTAGTCTAGGCAACATTTTGAACTCCATCTTCTAGCTCTACACCTGCCATCAGTAATCCCATTTTTTCAATGATGATTTCCTCGATAGGGTAGAACTTCGATAACACGCCTCCACAGATAGCGCCTATTCGATCTGAAATCTCCATTAATTCATCCAGATCCTGAGAAATCACTAAAACTGCGGCGCCTTGTGAAGCCATTTCTCTTATTGCTTCACGAATCGTTTGTGCTGCACCCGCATCAACTCCCCAAGTGGGTTGAGAGACAACTAGGATAGAAGGTTTCTGTTTGAATTCACGTCCAATAATAAATTTTTGTAAATTCCCTCCCGAAAGACTTGCTGCAGGAACATTAGCGCGAGGTGTTTTAACATTGAAATCTCTAATTACCTCTTTGGCGAACTTCCTCGTTTTTGCATAATCAATAAGGCCAGACTTGATAAATCCTAGTCGGTCATATGCTGTTAAAAATGCGTTGTCGATGAGGTTCATATCTGGCATTGCTCCATGCCCTAAACGTTTTTCAGGAACACTTGCCATGCCGAGTTCGCGGCGTTGATTAGGATTCAAGTTCGCACTGGCTTTGCCTTCAATATAAATACTTTCAGGATTGTTGTTGCGATGTTCGCCATTAAGCGCTGTCAATAACTCATCTTGACCATTTCCCGCGACACCGGCAATACCAACTACTTCACCTGCGCGTACTTCAAGATTGATGTTTTTCAGAGATATACCCAATGGGTCGGAGGCAATCATGTTGAGATCTTTTGCTTCTAATCGAATATCGCCAACTGTTACTTTAGCAGCTTGTTTAAATTCTTTGAGTTCTTCGCCCATCATCATCGCGGCTAGAGATCCCGTGCTTTCTTCCGCTACTGAGACACCACCCACCTTTTTGCCTAATCTTAAAATTGTGGCGTCATCACACAAAGCTTTAATTTCATCCAGTTTGTGGCTGATGTACAAAATTGCTAAACCTTCTTCACCTAATCGCCTCAGGGTAATGAATAATTTATCGACTTCCTGTGGAGTAAGAACTGACGTTGGCTCATCCATAATGAGTAATTTCGGCTCTTGTAATAAGCAACGAATAATCTCAATTCTTTGGCGTTCACCTACTGAGAGCGTGTAAACATGACGATGTGGGTCGAGCGGCAAACCATAGCGTTCTGACACATCGGTTATCTTTGTAGCCAAAGTTTTCATGTCACTTTTTTGATCCATTCCAAGAGAAATATTCTCTACCACGGTTAGTGAATCAAATAAGGAAAAGTGTTGGAATACCATCGCCACACCAAGTTCTCTGGCATGCGCAGGGTTTTTGATGTCGACGGTTTCTCCATTGAAACGAATTTCACCTGCATCAGGCTTTAAAATCCCGTAAATCATTTTTACAAGAGTAGATTTACCTGCTCCGTTTTCGCCAAGTAATGCATGAACCTCACCACGCCTGATTTTCAGATCAACATTGTCTGTAGCAAGAACACCAGGAAACGCTTTGCGCATACCTGTAAGTTCTATTAAATATTCAGATTTTTCAGTCATAGTTAATCCAGTATTTTTAATCCATCACGATTACAAAAAGGTGTTTAGCTTTGCATAAGTTCTATTTACGTTTTTAAATGAAAACGAAATATCAGTTAAAAGTAGGGGGGTGTACTTTTAATTGTATTTATTTCCCAAAATATACGTCTCCCTAATACAACGATCATCCCCAAGCATCAGTAAAGAGAATAGTCGTTCTTCAATCGTCTTGCATTGATCAATTTTAAATTTCATTAAATCGGTTGCGTGATAATCCATCACTACAAAATCTGCCTCTTTTCCAACCTCAAAATTACCAATCTTTTCATGTAAGTCTAGAGACTTAGCGCCGCCCAAAGTTGCTAAATATAATGACTGAAATGCAGATAAGCGATTACCTTGAAGTTGTTGAACCTTGTAAGCTTCGTTAATAGTTTCTAAAATCGAGAAGCTATCTCCACCACCAACGTCTGTGCCTAAGCCAACCTTAACTTTGAACTCTTCGGCTTTGTGCATATTAAATAAGCCACTCCCAATAAATAAATTAGAGCGGGGACAAAATGATAGCGCTGAGTCTGTTTCAGCTAAGCGTTGCCATTCAGAGTCTTCAAGATAAATACCATGAGCGAAAAGAGATCTTTTGCCGAGAAGATCATGATGGTCATACACATCTAGATAATTTTCTCTTTCAGGAAATAATTCGTTGACCCACTCACACTCTTTTTTGTTCTCTGATAAATGTGTTTGAAAATGCACATCGGGATATTCCTTGAGTAAACGTCCCGCTACATCTAATTGTGCGTCAGTACTGGTCGGAGCAAACCGTGGTGTAACGGCATAACCGAGGCGATCTTTATTGTGCCATTTTTCAATTAGGTCACGACTTTCAGTGTAGGAAGATTCAGGAGTGTCTAACAAGTCTTTTGGCGCATGTCGATCCATCATCACTTTGCCACAGATCATGCGTAAATTACGTGCTTGAGCTTCAGTAAAAAAGGCATCAACAGATTGTGGATGAACCGTGCCGAAGACTAATGCTGTGGTTGTACCATTTGAGAGTAATTGATCGAGAAAAAACTTTGCAGTTGTTGCAGCGTACTCGGGATTATCAAATTGTAATTCAGCAGGGAA
>CALISP010000162.1 GCA_938041705.1 uncultured Cocleimonas sp.
ATTCTACTTGCCGTTAGAACGTTTAAGCATTGATGATTTAAGACAAATTTTATACCAGCACTTGCCCAAAGCTTCGAACTGGCAAATTGTACGTGAAGCCATCGAAGGTTTGTATTTTGATGAAGTGGAAGGCTTTCTCAAAGGCTTTATCGATTTAATCTTCGAATATGATGGAAAATATTATCTAGCAGATTACAAATCCAATTCGCTTAATAGTTATGATGAAACTGAATTGTTCGATGCCATGGCGCATTCGCATTATTATTTGCAATACCTTTTTTACAGTGTTGCTTTGCATCGTTACTTAAAACAACGCATCACTGATTACGGTTGGGAAACGCATATCGGTGGCGCTTATTACTTGTTTATTAGGGGCATGGTTGCGGATAACTCAAACTCATCTGCTAATAGTGGTCAAAAGTGGGAGGGTGTTCAGCCGAGCGATAGCGAGACAACGTTGGAGCGGAGTGACGACGACCCGAAGGGCGAGATGCAATCGAGTAATCATGGTGTGTTTTTTGATAAGCCTAGCATCGAATTGATTGAAGCCTTAGATAACCTATTCCTAAAACTAGAGGTAGCTTGCTAATGGCTGAGCAACTCTCAATGTTTTCAGGCGCACCTCCAGCGGAAGTGGATATTCCAGAATCAGATTCATTGCCACCGAATATTCCAGAAGAACCAGAATACGAAACCCTAGATTATCAACTCGCAGATTTAATGGTTGAACTGAACGACTTCAAACCCGCTGACGAGCAAGAGCTTAAAGCGTTAAACAAAACCCTAAGACATTGCACATTAGAGATTAGCAAACGGACTCGCGAAGGGCAGATATCAAACGAAATAACACCTGAGCAACAACAGCTTATATTACAAACGACAGTGGTAGGTGAGCCAGGCGAATATATGCCGCTGATTGTCGAGACTGACAATGAGACTGGTAATAATAAGGCTTATTTGTATTTAAACCGATACTGGCAATACCAACAGCATTTAGCAGATCAAATTAATGCACGCATTGAATCCAAAGAAAGTTTAAGTGAAGAACAACAAGAATGGGCAAATAAGAGACTGGCTGATTATTTTAAATCGGATGAAAGCTTAGACACCAATGAAAGACTGGATGAAACAAACTGGCAAAAACGTGCTGCAGAACTCGCCTTACATAATAAATTCTTAATTGTTTCAGGTGGGCCGGGTACAGGTAAAACGACTACGATTACAAGATTATTGGCGTTATTGATTGAACAAAAATTACAATTTTC
This sequence comes from uncultured Cocleimonas sp., assembly GCA_938041705.1. Taxonomy (GTDB): domain Bacteria; phylum Pseudomonadota; class Gammaproteobacteria; order Thiotrichales; family Thiotrichaceae; genus Cocleimonas. Next base: position 1,266 of record CALISP010000162.1, read on the forward strand.
TGATCAGAATGATCAAGAAGAAAGTGCCTATAAGTGGGGGGGTGTCTCTTTTAACATCCTATTAGCTGCCCCAACAGGTAAAGCCGCGATTCGTATGCTCGACTCTATCCGTGAGGTCAGTCAATCGCTACAAACTGAATTATCGCTAGACGAAAGCATTTTGGCGCAGATGCCAAAGCAAGCCAGCACCATTCATAAACTCTTAGGCTTTAAACCGAATAGCGCGCAGTTTAAACACAATTACGACAATCCATTACACGCCGATGTCGTGTTAATAGATGAAGCCTCAATGATCGATATCGCTATGATGTCAAAGCTAATCGATTCCGTGCCGATACACGCTAAACTGATTTTAATAGGTGACAAAGATCAACTCGCTTCGGTCGAAACAGGTTCGGTATTTTCGGATATCTGTGAAGGTTTAAAAGATAGTGAGAATCTAGTTTTTTTAAAAAAGAACTGGCGTTTTTCTGCCGACAGCGACATTGGTCAATGTGCCATTGCTGCCAATCAAGGAGACAGTAACACGCTGTTAAAGGTTTTAAATGATGAAAGCCGAACGCAAGCCGAACTCATCCTACCCGCAAATATGCGCGATGCCGAACTCATCAAACCATGGCACAACTACTTTACTGTTTTAAATAATCCAGAATCAAGCTTGCAAGAAATATTCGACGCGTTTAATCAATATCGCGTTCTTTGTGCTTTACGCCGTGGCTTAAATGGCAGTCAGGCAATGACCAGTCGCATCGAAACCGCACTGGAAAAACAAGACTTAATAACTCGTCGTCGAGGTTATTCTCAACAAGGGACGAATCAACAATCTAATTGGTATCACGGCAGACCAATTATGATCACCCAAAATAGTTACAGCCGAGGACTATTTAATGGTGATACAGGAATAACGCTAATTCGTGATGGTGAAGTCAAAGTGTATTTTCCAGCAACTGATGGTGCTGATTTCATATCATTCTCACCAGTGAGGTTACCTGCACACGAAACCACATGGGCAATGACCATTCACAAAAGCCAAGGCTCAGAGTTTGATCAAATTGTACTTATCCTGCCACAAGAAGAAATGCCTTTGCTGACAAGGCAATTAGTTTATACGGGTATTACTCGTGCTAAACAGACTGTGAGTATTGTGGCTAGTGAAGATGTGTTGATGGCTGGGGTTAAGGCTGAGGTGGTTAAGGCTACAAGAATAGAGCAGCAGTTAAATAGTGGTTAAAAGGTGGGGGGGGGCTTTTTTATTTAAATTTGTCCTGATTTTCAACTGTTTTAAAAATATCGGCTGAAATAATAACAACCGATATTCTATATCATACAAATTACTCAGCCATTATCTAAAAGTCGCGTTGTACTTTCTTCTGGTAAACAACAATGAAACGACTAGTAGCATAAACCAATGATTGAAGGATCCACCACCTGAGCTTGTGTTTGTATCATTCGTATCATTTTCAATAGAATATGATACCTCAGGTTGATGACTTAAAGGTGATCTAGATAAACCTTCCTGACTATTGGCTATATTCATTTCAGAAGCTGATGCTCCAGTACCAACATTATATTGGAAATAGTGATTAGTAGTTACTGGATAATTTATAGATGAAAAATTATTTCCTAATGGATAATTGCCAACAAAGTAAATATTTAGACTGCTGGTTTCGAAGTTGATCAAATTCCTTGGTACTGAAATTTCAGCATTCTTATTAATAAATGAAGCATCCAGTGAAGAGAGTTCTTGCCATACCCAATCAAGTCCATTTCCATTGTAAATGTATAGATAGTTTCCTTCGATCATATATTCCGCAGCAATTCCATCATTCAATAAATACCCCGTTGAATTATTCTGGTCTGTATCTAAGAAAGCTTGGAAAAGCCAAGGAACATAGGTTCCGCTATCTTCTCCTTGTGCAATTGGATTTCGATTTCTATAGGATATGTATAAATTGTCTTCACTATGAGCAAAGCTTGCATTTAACCAGTTAGCTCCCTTAGAGGGATTAGAGGTATTGACTAGCGATCTATCAGGAAATGGCGTAACAGTAGCCCATTCATTAAGATTTGCATCAACTATCATAGATTCGTCATCAACTAGATTTGAGTAAGAATCTGTAGAATTATCTTCAACTACATTGAAAGTGATAGTGGCAACACGAGTTTCATCTATTGAATCTGAAGCTTTGTAAATTAAAGTATCTTGTCCAATAAATCCTTGGTTAGGTGCATAAAAAATCACATAGTACATCTCTCCAAATCTTTTAAAGTAAAAGCTCCCGTTTTGAGGCTTAGTAATAATCTCATAAGTTAAGTACTGATCATCAGCATCAGTTCCATGAAGATTAAATCCTCTCTCAGCTCTATTTTTAGGAATTATAAAAGTCTGGTCAATTAAAACGGGTGGGTTGTTTTCACCTATATCTGGTGAATCTGTTAAAGCATAAGAGAAATATCTAGTTGTTGCAGATTCATCAAAAGCTCCGTTAGGGTATAAGTCGGTCGTTTGACCGCCGAATGATTCATTACTACCCTGAAATACAGCTTTTACTCTGTGAGGGTTTCCTATTGATATTCTAGAGATTTTGTATTCGACCTTATTTCCATAATAATTTGAGGCAAGTGAACCTATTGTTGACCAGTTCCAGTTAGATCCATCACCTTCATATTTCATTAACATATTGCCTTCGACAATATAGTCAGCGCCAACTACATTACTAAGTTGAAAGCCAGTATCAGCAGAATCATCAGTATCTAGGAATACCTGAAAACCCCAAGAAAAACCTAAACGAGACCCATTAATTCTTGTTGAACTTATGTTTGAGTAATTATTTTCATAATAAACGAATAAGTTAAACTCATCATCTGCCATAGTCGCAACCTTCCAATTGATTCTATTTGACTCCGATGGGGGAATATCATCATTATCATCTAAGGGGAAATAATTTAAATCCACCCAATCTTCTTTAGGGCTAGAAGTAGTCTCAATGTCACCAACGTTAACTGGATTAGAGATATCTTCAGCAAAAAGAGTGTTTATTGGTAGGTTCAACATTAATAAAAGTAAGAGATAAGATTTTAGGTTTTTAGAAATTAAGCCTGCTTTCATAATTTTTATTTTAGTAATTAATAGGAGTAATAGATTAAAACATTGGATGCAATATTAATGGGCAAACTAATGATCAAAGGCATAATAATTCTATTAAAGGTAAAGTATTTCTGGAATCAATAAAAACTATAAATATGGTAAAAGTAGGATTAAATACAGTATGGGGAAATCACATGAGCAATGACCATTCACAAAAGCCAAGGCTTTGAGTTTGATCAAGTAGTGCTTATTCTGTCGCAGAAGAAATGCCATTGCTGATACGACAGTTGGTACGGGTATAACTCGTGCTAAACAGACTGTGAGTATTGTGGCTAGTGAGGATGTGTTTGTTGCAGAGGTGAAGGTTGAGGTGGTTAAGGCGACTCGGATAGAGTATCAATTAAAAAGTGGCTAAAAGTAGGGGGGTGTCTTTTAAATCAATATTGATGGCTTTAAGGGAAGTGACCTCTTATTCTCTCAAGATAAAACGAAATGCTCCAGTTCCCCAAATAACTGACCCCATGCTGGCTCCTCAGGAAGAATCACATGATTATTGGAATTCAATAAAACGAACTCACTATTTGGAATGTTTGCTGCTAGTTCTCGACCTTGGTCAAGCGGTTGTACACCATCATTAATTGCATGCATTACCAATGTTTTCACTGTAACCTTTGCTAAAAGAGAAGATACATCAAAGCTATCGAAGGCTCGTCTCATAGCCACTGCATTCTTGGAATTTGTAGTTAACCTTTGCAATTCTACTAGAGAGTCCGTCTGTTCTTTAGATGCATCGGGAATAAACATTGTGGTGAATGATTTAATAAATGGGCTACCGCTTACTCCCCATCCGTGTTCGATTAATTTCAGAATGGCTTCACCCTGTTCAACATCTGCATTGTTAGAACGAACTAATCTTCCGGTTGCAAAACCGCCGAGACATATCAAATGACTTATGCGACCTGGGTTTTGAATGGCGTAATTGAGTGCAATCGGTACACCTTGCGATGTTGAATAGAGCACAAAACGTTGATGTCCCGAATGTTCGATAACAGTATCTAAGTCTTGCGTAAATCTATCTAAAGAGAAATCTGTAATTTCCCAGTCAGAAAGCCCACAGCCTCGCTGATCATAACGAATTACCTCAAAGCGTTTGCCTAGTTCATTAAGAAATGGACGCCAAATAGGACTGTGCCAATCATGTTCGAGATGGGTAAGCCAGTGTCCAACTCTTACAAAGGGTATGCCGTTTCCTGTCGTTGAATAAGCAATTCGTGTTCCATCGGCTGATTTACAGTAATGGATGTTTTGATGATCTCGGTAATTATTTTTATTTTCAGTTATATCTGACGTGGACTCGTTAATACTTTGTTCTTCGTTGTTATGGGTGGTTTCAACCGTTGGTAAAAATTTAAACCCTTTGCGCGGAACAGTCTTGATAACACGTTGGTCTTTTCCATTATCACCCACCGCCTTTCTTGCGGCGCTAATTCTTGCGGCGATAGCTGAGTCAGAAACAACTCGACCCTTCCATATTGAATTTATGAGTTCTTGATGGTCAATCAATTTAGCTCTATTTTCAACCATATAGACCAATAAATCGAATACCTGGGGCTCGACCTTAACTTGATTATTATTCACTTTTAATTCCTGAGAACTAATATCTAATTCGTAATTGTTAAAGAAATATTTCATTCGATTTTATGCCGATGATCTATCCAAAATAAACCTGATGATGATATTCAAAAAATAATCTAATAATAAAAACACAAGGGTTTCACAAGGGTTTCATCAAGTAGCTAAGATCTAATCATAACATTATATGTTTACTGGAAATTATTCATCAGGAGAGAGGCATATGAGTACTTATATATCAGAAGACACTAAGCGTTATAAAGATGGCTCCATCGACTACAACTATTATTTATTAAAAGGACAAAGTGCGAGAAATAAGGAAATAACTTTTATCCTAAAAAGGTTTTGGAACTCACTTAAGAGTGGATCTAACAAATCCAGTTAATACATTCTGAACAATTTTTGTATATCAATTAGGTGTTCTTGCATTACCACTAAAAGCAATTGATATGAAAAATACACAAGTTCCTTATTTAAGAATAATACTGCTTCTAGCCTTAGAAACGTAGATCATATAAGGAGCAACATCCGACATCTGTGTGATAACGAAAGTGCTCATGTCGGATGGCGTTACGCTTATCCGATCTATGGTATTTCATTCCTTGGTCTTTATTCTGTTACTAGGAAACAGCTAAAAGTAGGGGGATGTCTGTATAATGGCATCTTGAATTCATTGTTAGAACTAGATCATAAATGACTAAGACACTTTCAATCCCTCAAGCCAGAAAACTAGCATTACTATCTCAGAAGTTACCGCCTTCAAAACAATCAGGCACTGCAATTGAGGCTACCCAATCTGCTATAGAACATCTTGGGTATATTCAAATAGATACCATCTCTGTTATTCAACGTGCTCATCATCATACTCTATGGAATCGAAATCCACGTTATAAGCCTGAACATCTTGATCAACTAATTGCTCGTAAGCGTGTGTTTGAGTATTGGTCTCATGCCGCTGCTTATTTGCCTATGCGAGACTATCGCTTTAGTTTGCCGCGAAAAATGGCATTGCTTAGAGGTGAACAGAAACATTGGTTTAAGCGTGATGAAAAGTTGATGCAATCGGTTTTGAAGCGTATTGAAGCTGAAGGGCCTTTAATGGCTCGTGACTTTGATGATATATTTGCTAAAAACAAGTCAAAACCAAAGCTCGGCGAATGGAAAAGTAAACCTTCAAAACAAGCATTGGAGACTCTGTTTATGCAGGGCGATCTGATGATCTCTTCTCGGGTAAATTTTCATAAGGTATATGATTTAACTGAACGAGTTTTACCTAAAGGCATTGATACTACTGAACCTACTGCTGAGGAAAATTCTCGTTTTTTAATCACTCATTACTTACTTGCGAATGGCTTAGCTCAGGCAGCTGAAATCGCTTATTTGCTGAAGAATACTAAGCCGATGGTGGTAGCAACATTGAATGAGATGGATGCATCTGGAGAATTATTAAAAGTCGAAGTGGGAAGAGGTATTAGCAAAGAAAGCTATTACGCTTTGCCAAAATCACTAGAGCTATTAAGTAAGTCCTTGGCTCGAAGCAAACTTAAAATTCTTTCACCTTTTGATAATCTATTGATTCAACGTAAACGCATGAAGGCTTTGTTTGATTTTGATTATCTTATTGAATGCTATGTACCTGCAGCCAAACGTCAATATGGTTACTTTTCTCTACCCATCTTATGGGATGGAAAACTGGTGGCTAGGATGTGTTGTAAAGCGGATAGAGCTGAGTCAGTTCTGCATATTAATCATCTTGCATTAGAACCGACGATTAAAAATACTGAGGCCTTTGTGGTAGCTTTACATAAAGAACTTGGTGCTTTTCTCGCATTTCATAACTGTCATGTTTATAAAATACATAGAACTACTCCAGCCAGTATTAAACAAAAGTTGGAATCTGTTATTTAGGAAAAGTACTAGCTTTGCATAAGTTCTATTTACGTTTTCAAATAACAAAAACCTAATATCAGTTAAAAAGTAGGGGGGTGTCCTTATTGTTGCCAAGCTCGAGACATTCCGTAGTTTGGTATATACAGATACATATGATCGAAATAACCGCCTACCCACCATTTAAACTTCATGGATTGTAAGACACCTCTTTTATTAAACGTCATTTCTGTAATTTCGATTGCAGTGTTGTCACATTTTCGGCGTTTTGCTATTTCCCAACCATTACCTGCGGGGAATTTACATCTACCTGTGGCATGGTTTCTTGCTCTTCTACTATCATAAACGCGACCGATGCCTTTTGCATGGCAAGTGAAATACTGTGATTTAGAACCATCTACTTTGTCTCTTATCCAGATTTTTTCTGTGATTTCTGATTTGTGATTGTATCTGTCTTTAGGGCCTTTTATGGTTGTTAGGCTGTCGCCGTCTACATTAAAGGTACTATTCGCACTGTGCATGCAATTGGCTGACTTTTTTCCGTTCCATTTGACTCCAGTCCAAAGTTGGTAGGGGATGTATAATTTTTGACGTTTACAATCGTATAGACTGTTCTTGCCCCAGATCTCGGAATTTTTATTACTGTTACATGCTAGTTGATGCAGTTCAGTCATATTTTTAATGACTAGATCATTAGGATTTGAGGGAACAGTTACGCTTCCTGAGCAAGCGTTTGTGATTGCAATGAATGTAGTTAATATAAGTAATCGTTTCATCAAATTTCCCCTATCACCTAAGTGATTATCGGTCTTTCCTTTTCAGTATCGTTTTTAGTTAAAGTCGTATTAGTTGCTTTGGAGTTGGCTGAATTCATTTTTTACCTTTTCTTCAAAGCGTCGACTCACGGGTACATCTTCACCAAACTTTAGTTTTAATTTGATATTAGAATTATCTTTGATCCAACCCAGTACATTTTCTGATGCGATCCAGAACGAACGATGTACTTGAAAACCGGGTTGATCTTCTAGATCGATTAAGGCTTGTCCGAATTGATACAGAACTAACTCGCTGCCTAAACAGGTGGTTACTTTTGTGTAATGTTCTTGAGCTTGTATACGCAGTAAGGATTCACGTATTTGATGTGACATGAGGTTATGCAATGGACTGAGATTATATGGCTCATTCAGTCGCATTACTTCTTGAGTGATGGGTTTGTGTAAGTTAAAGCGGAAGTTGAATAATTCATAATGATCTAAGCGGAAATTAATCAAAGCTACGAGCATACAAAAAGAAAGGTGCTTAGGTAATATCCACATCATCTCATCAATCATTTCTGTAACGAGGCGGTTTTTATCATTGAGTGCGCCACTTAATTCTGGTTGACCCATGACTATATCTAGCATCGTGATTGAAAGGCTAAACACGGGCCAACTAATCAAAAAAGCGATGGCTAGTTTTAGTATCGAACTGAGTTTGAAAGGGATGACATTAAGTAAGTAATATGTACCTAAAAACAATATCGACTCAAGAGTGAAACGAGTGAAGAAATACCCCGAACGTCCCCACCAACCATCGCCAGGCCAGAGACCTCTGGAATGCGACGCCATCGTGAAAGCTAATAACAATATCACTGCTAAATGAAACGGTATCTGTTTTGTGATTAGGGACTTCAGCATTGTTTTCCTTATGGTTTAGCTCATTGCTTTCCTTATTTTTCTTATATTAAGGAAGCTAAGTTATTTTAAAGTATTTAGTCTTTCATTGGTTTGTTGTTCATGAATTATGAATGCCAGTCATGAATTTTAACTGGTGAAGTTGTCGCGGAACTCTAATATAGATATTACTTATAACTATAGTAAAGCTAAAAGGAGACGTGATGAGATTGATAAAAAACACAGCACAAAAAAATAGATTTAAGATGAATGTAGGTATTCTATTTGCCACCGTAGTTGGCCTAACTGCATGTGCTGGCGGGACTAGTACAGGAAGTAGTGGTGTGGCGAAACCATCCTCAAAAGCAACTGTAAAATCAGCAACAATCCCTAAAACAGCAAGTGCTGGTAATGCCTTTAAAATCTCATTTCATTGGGAAGCAGGAATGAAAAAGTGTTTCTCTAGAGTGTCACCTCCCGTTCAACTAATGAATGTTCCGCTCGGCACTACAACTTTAAAAGTTGTGATGGAGGATGCAGATTCATCTTATGCTCATGGTGGAGGCACAGTGAACTATTCAGGTGGTTCAGTAATTCCCTCAGGTGCTTTGAAATCATGGGAAGGACCATGTCCTCCTTCACCTCATACATACACTTTTAAAGTTAAGGCTATCGGTGGTGAAACAGCAAGGGCAAGATTTTCTCAGAAGTATCCAAAATAGTTGCTCAAATCAAATATCAGGATCTGTTTTTACAGATCCTGATATCAATAACTTTGCATAAATGCCAACAACGTTTTTACAAAATAAAACCCTGTTGTTATTCCAACCGAAGCGAAGCACAGATAAAGTTGGAACGACAGCTCATAGGGTATGATTTTCATTTTGTATAATAAGAAATCATGTAAAAGTAGGGGGGTGTCTTTTTGAGACTAGCAAACTAAGGTTGTTTTACTTAATATTGTAATTCCTAATTATTCTTAGTAATTCGTAAACTCAACATTGTCATCATCATCGTCATCGTTTCTGCCATCAAAGAACTTGGCTATTCGATTACTCAATTTGTTAGTACGTTTTTTCAACGCTTGTGCAGCTTGAGTTCTGTTAGTAGCGATTGCGTTAATTGCTTCTTCTTCCTCTGTTTGCCAACCAGCAACATTCTTTGCAATATTGTCCATAATCTCGGGTTTCTTTTCGAACAAATCATGTAACGAATCACTGCTAATTTCCCATACACCTAATTCCTCTTTGGCTCGAATGGTGGTTCGTTGCGGCGCACCGGTTAATAAAGACATCAAACCAATAATTTCAGATTCTCCCGTGGTTGCCATGTAAGTTTCTTTGCCGTCATCATCCACTTCATATACATCTGCAGTTCCGTAGGCGATCAAATACATGGATGTGGTAGTAGAGCCTGCCAAGATTATGCGTTCAGGAGGGCCTAAAACACGCATGCTGGCTGATTTAGCCAAATCTTTCATGTCTTCTTTGGTCATCCCTTCAAACATGGGGACTTGTTCAAATTGTGAAAGCAAATCACGCCAACTTGTCGCGTCATAAGCTGAGCCCGCCAAGCCGCGTTTTTCATCATCACGACTCGTGTATGTAAGGTGACGTTGATGAGCAAAGCGAATGCCCTTACGTGTGAAGCGATACCACATGGCATTGATTAATTCATCACTTGCGACATACCAATCATCATAATGAGCAATGTGAAAATGCAATTTATACTTCATCCCAGAGTCGTCAAATTCATAAAACGAGGTGAAATTCCATGGGTGAGCAATAATATGAGGACAGGCTTCCATCAGAATATCGCATTCATCAATCACTACTTTTGGGGGAACATTATATTCAACCCAAAAGTACATGGTGCGACGAGTCATTTTTGAAGGCTGATCGAGGTTACGGATTTTACTAGCAGCTACAGCAGTGTTTGATACAACTACATAGTTATTATCCATGTCCATATAGGTAATACTGCGCCAGCTAATGTCCTTAACATAAGCCCATTCACCGTTTAATTGGATTAAATCACCTTTTGCAAACGGTTTAGTAGCAGACAAGGCCAAGCCAGAAAAAATCTCTTCGAATATAGTCCGCGATGAGTAACCTAAGATTAAGGCGATGGCGCCTGAAGCTGTAGCAAGTACCGTTATTGATTGATGCATGACAAAGCGCATTGCGATCATTGCAGCAATCAAATAGATTAAAGAGGTAACTAGATACTGGAGAATTATGGGAACGGTCACTTCGCCATCTGGAGTTAAATGCCTACTGTAGACAAACTTTTTCACCATCGCATTTATAAAAAATGCAGCACTCATCCACCAAGCAATACCCAAAATACTTTTAATCGTAAAAGAAAAATCAAAGAAGCTAATTATCTGATTAGGTATTAAATAAAAACCAAAGCCAAAAAAAGCTAACGCTGACATCCCAAGTAAGACATCAATGTTTTTACGACCAACTATTTTTGCCATTAACCCTAAGGCAAAACATATGCCTGAAAAGCCTAATAGTAGCGATTGATTAAAATCCATCGGATTTACTCTGAAGTGGATAAGTTATTGATAGAAAATGTAAAATATCAAGTTAAGTAGATAATAACTTCGAATGACATTATTCACGTAATGTATCTGAAAAAAACTAATTTGTAATTAATGATTATTTAATTATTTAAGGATATTCATTATCTTTGAATGTTTTCCAAGGTTATTTGGAATAATATAAAAGTGAGTTATTAGCTAAAAGTAGGGGGGTGTCTTTTAATTCACATTAAATGCTGTATTTAGATCGGAAGTAGGTTTATTGATGTATGGTCGCTCTATGAAATTCTTATTTATAACAACTTATTAGAAGACAGAGAAATGCTAACTGATAAAGACTTTTCCAATGATCAACATGGTTGGGCAGAGTTCTTACCTGAACGAACTCCGAACAATTCTTGTAAAGGACAGTTACGGAGTTGCTGGGCAATTGTGGGAGCAGGTTTTACAGGACTTGCTTGTGCACGTCGATTGGCAGAGTTACACCCTGATGATGAAATTATTTTATTGGATGCCCGTGCTGTTGCGCAGGCTGCATCGGGCCGAAACTCTGGTTATGTGGTTGCTAATAGTCAATTTGGTGGGCCTTACGATCCAGAACAGTATGATCATTATTCACGAATAAATCGACTTAATCGAGCTGGTTTAAATTTATTGAGCGAACAGATCGGCAAGCATAATATTGAGTGTGAATGGCATGAAAAGGGTTTTTATCATGCCGTTGCTGATAACACTTCTTTGAAAGAAGTTGGGTATTTTACCCATTACTTAGAGGATTTAGAGATACCGCATACGGTATTAGACCAGTCTAGATTAACAGAAAAACTGGGGACTGAATGGTATCAGTCTGGTGTTCATGTGCACGAAGGTGCGTTGGTACAACCTGCATCGCTGGTTTATGGCTTGGCAGATTCTTTACCTGAAAATGTAACCTTGTATGAGAATAGCCCTGTTATTAATGATCTGAATAAAGTAACAGGGTTTCCGATTACTTTACATACACCAGATGCAAACATTGTTACTGATAATGTTATCGTGACGGCCAATTTTGAAGCCAATAAGATTGGCTTGAATAAACGTTATATTATTGGTAGTACTTTATCTGGTAGTTTCACACGTAAGTTAAGTAGAGAAGAGTTGGATTCATTGGGTAGCTTAAAACAATGGGGAGTATTGTCATTGCATGATGCTGGCGCAACTGTGCGACTAACTCAAGACGGTCGTTTATGTGTTCGTAATACGGCTGAATTTAATGGAGGACGCCTGCTGTCAGATCAGATATTAGAGCAGCGTTTTGATCATCATCGAAAGGCTTTTGAAAATCGTTTTCCACAGTTGAAAGAAGTGCCTTTTGAGTTTTCATGGTCAGGTGTAGAAGGTGTTAGTCGGAATTTCACTAATTTTTTTCAGAATCCTAAAAAAGGGCTTTATCTAACGGGTGGATTTAATGGTTCTGGTGTTAGTAAGGGAACAGCATTTGGCACTGCAATGGCGGAGTATGCCAGTGGTGAGCAGTCAATTCTGATTAATGATTGTCTGGCTAGCTCGAAAGCTGAGTGGATACCTCCTCGTCCATTACTTGATGTAGGGGTTTGGTATACGCTGCGACAACTAATTAAAAGTGTTGGCCGAGATGGTTAGCATTACCCAGAGCGATATTCACGATTACTAATTAATAGTACTAATTAACATTTAAGTTACAATCTATGGCTACGCGTTTTTCTATCACAGACGCAAATTAGGGAATTAAATTGAATTCAACAGCGACAAGTTTTAATACGGTTAGAAAAATACTCGAAAATTTACCTATTGGTTGGTTAGAACTGACAACCCACCGTCTGGATATCTATGATGAAGAGCAGGCAAAATCACAATTTTTAGA
>CALISP010000163.1 GCA_938041705.1 uncultured Cocleimonas sp.
GGTTTGTTCAAATCACCTGTGAGGCTATTCTCCCATGACAATGTATAGAGTGTTTTTTGTTTACGTAACTGTCGATTAAATAAAGGTGAACGAGCTTTAACTAACTCCGCTTCTAGCATTAAGGCGCTAAACTCTCCGGCGGTGACTATCCATTCAATGTCATGTACTTGTTGTGACATTCTCATTTCACGGTCATTGCTATGATCACTTGAAAAATGGGAAATAACGCGGGTCCTAATCTGTACACTTTTACCTACATACAATAACGCACCAGTTTCACCATAAAATAAGTAAACGCCTGGCTCATTGGGCATATTCTTAAATAATTCCGGATCTAAGTGGGGTGGCATACTGGATAGTTTCTGTTGCACTGCCATTGCAGCTAATACATCTTCAGTACCAAAATCATGGCGCATTTGAGAGACTAATTCAGGAAGTGCAGCAGCATCTCCTAGAGCACGATGTCTGGCTTCACATTTAATATCAAAACGTTTGATTATAGAATCTAGATTATGACGTTTGTATTTAGGATATAGATTCCGAGATAGTTTTACCGTGCAAACCACCGGATATTTGAATCCTTCTCCCAGACGCTGAAAAGCATTGCGTAAAAATCCCACATCAAAACGAGCATTGTGTGCGACTACTACATGGCCTTCGAGTTTTTCTAAAATAGTTGGTAATAACTCATCAATACTTGGAGCATTTTCCACCATCGTAGGTGTAATTCCTGTGAGTTGCTGAATCATTTGAGGGATATGGATGTCAGGAAATACCAACGATTGCCATTGGTCGACAATTTCGCCATCAAGCGTTTGAATGATAGCAATTTCAGTAATGCGATCACTCGTTGGTCTGCCTCCCGTGGTTTCTAAGTCAACATAGGCGAGTTTACTAAAGTCAGTCATTAAAAATTATACACTCGTGTCGGTTTTGATAAAAAGTGGTAAAAGTAGGGAGGTGTTCTTTTATTATATTTAATCAACATAAGGAATCAATATTCCTTAATCTTAGAACCTTGATTTTAGGTATGGTTAATTCTAGTTAACATCTTTGATACAAAAAAACTGTCTGTTGAACATTTATACATGTTGAAAACTGCTATTGAATTAAAGCAATTTCAATCTACACTTATAATTAAACATGACTAATTAATCAAATGAATAGGCTTTTGTATTATGTTTGCTAAATTGATCGCAGTATTTTTATTGTTATTTAGCTTCAGTATTAATGCTGATGTAATTAAATGGATAGATAGTGAAGGTAAGACGCACTATTCAAATAAAGCGCCTAAAAATAACAGAAATACCTCACAAAAAATAAAATTCGGTAAATACAAAAAATCAGAACAAAACGAAGAAGCTATTGCTCCGGTTATTGATCGGAACGAGGATGTAACTAAGTCGGATATTCTTTATCAGCCAGAAGTTTCCAAAAAGAAACGAAAAAGAAAAACCCGTAAAGTAAAAAAAGCTTCAATTATCGAGTTAAGAGCACAATGTGATATCGCAAGAGAAAAACGCTTAGCGCCTGCTCGAGCTGAGGCCATCGAAGCATGTATTAAAAAGAATGAGTCTCAAACAAAAAACGTAAGTGCATATTGTGAGCGTTTTAATCGTACTTTTGGAGATGAGCTAGTAGGTGGGCTTTATCGAAACCCTTTCAGGCACGGAAGATATCCTTATATTGCAAGGGGAAGAAGCCAACGATTGTTTCATAACATTCCTAAATGTTTACGTTTGTATCGAGCAGAAGATAAACGTTCTAGATTAAACCGAGGTTACACTGACTAAGAACTGAGGAATAAGCTCTAATGTTTTAAAGCTATTATAAAATTACTTAAAAGTAGGGGGATGTCTTTAGTGTCTTTAGTACTTTATGAGTATTTAAAATAAACACACTGAGGAATATAAAAACTGAATATTCCTCAGTGTGTTTTTATAGATAATTGATTGTCAAAGGTTGGTTATTCACCAATTCTACTATTCTTTCCTTTATCAGCTTTTTTTACAGCCTTGGCTGCTTTCTTTTCTTTAGGTGTTAATAGGGCGACTTTCTTGACTGCTTTTTTACTGTCTTTGCCTTTACTCATGATACTTACTCCTAGTTGTACTCTGTTTAAGCTATTTGTATGTGGATAGCTTGAATAGATAATTATGTGCTTTGAAACAAGGCAGCCTCTGTAGGGTTGAAATGATTAATATACCTACGGATGATCAAGAAAAATGATAAAAAGTAGTCCGACACTTTTGTATTGTTAACTTTGGAAAGTGATTAAAAGTATGCGAAGGAGGGAGTTGAACAAGTAACATAACATAGAAACAAATTAGTTGTAGTGATAACGAATTTAAAACTAAATCACAGTTTTTATCATTCATTTAGCGATAAATCGGTTTATGTGCGATTAAACCCCTATAATGGTCATGCAAATTTCTGCGATCTATTAATATAAAGAGTCTAATATGAGTAAAGGTACAGTTAAGTGGTTTGATGCTGCAAAAGGTTTTGGTTTCATTACACCAGAAGATGGCAGTAAAGATCTTTTCGTTCATCATTCTGAAATCCAAAGTGGCGGCGATTACGCAACACTTGCTGATGGTCAAGAAGTTGAATACGAACTAGGACAAGGCCAAAAAGGTCCATGTGCTAACAAAGTTCAAGCAGTATAAGTTTAAAGAATAAATTCTTTTGGGGACATTTAATGTCCCCAAAAGAAATTTTCTCTTAAAGAAAACGTTATATAAACTAATAGTTTTCAAAAGAAAAGACTTCAAAAACACATTTCTTCCCCAAGAAATAGCCTAAAAAAATAGCTTTCCTCAGCTACAATAGTCAAATGACTGAAATTATCCGTGTTGCTTCCTATGCTGTCATAATTAATGACGGGCATATTTTACTTTGCCGTTTGGTAAAAACACTTCCATCCCATAATGGAGAATGGACTCTGCCAGGTGGTGGAATGGATTTTGGAGAGCACCCTGAACAAACTATGGTTAGGGAAACTATGGAGGAGACAGGTTTAAATGTTGCTCCAATCAAAATTCTTGGTATTGATACGCTTAGAGAAGACAACCTAGAAACCATGAAGAAGTGGCATAGCATACGTATGGTCTATGAAGCTGAGTATTTAGGTGGTGACCTTAAATATGAGCTAAACGGTTCTACTGACAAATGTGAATGGCACTTACTCTCAAGTATTAGAGACTTACCAACTGTTTCATTAGTTGAAGCTGCTCTTGCAATGAGAGTTTCTGCTCAGACTTATTAAGAATAAAAGATCAAAAAGTAGGGGGTGTTAATTTACAGGCAATTCTAGAGTTCTAATCTTTGCCTCATATCAGCAACATTATTACTCGACCCTGTTAATTCTTGAATGATTTTCCCTTCATTATTACTTGATATGAAAAAAGGAACACCTAGTTTTTTCTGATTATAAAAGCTTTTATCTGCATCTAGTAAAACTGGGAAAGAATACTTTTTAGCGTAATCTTCAACAGCTTCAGGAGTATCATGGCCGACAATAACGGCAACTTCCACGCCATCGGATCTAAGTTCTTTTGTTAGCTTCTCTATCAACGGTTTTGCTTTTGTGCAATACGGGCACCATGGTGCAACATATATTGTTAAGCACTTAGCCTCTGGGCATTTACCACCAACTCTACCATCAATCGAACCGTATTCATCTTGACCATAAACAGTGAGTTGTTGTTGTGGCATATTGTCATCTTTCATAAATACAAAAAATGCAATGACAGCTACCAGTGAGATGATGATTAGTTTATTCATATTTTTAAAAACTCTTTTAACTATTTTTATTATAAAACTAGTATACAAGCTAAGACTCAAATGTAATGGTTTTTATGATAAACCGCCTTACTCATAAATTCGTTTCTATGATCAAAAGTAGGGGGGTGTCTTTTGTATATTATATTTTGAGTATGTTTGCTTAAACACCATCAATAGCAACAATCTTGCCTGGATTAAGAATATTTAACGGGTCCAAAGCTTGCTTGATAGTTTTCATCACGTTGACTGCGGCGCCATGTTCTTGAATAAGATGCTCCATTTTACCGCTGCCGATTCCATGCTCCCCAGTAATTGTGCCACCCATAGAAAGTGATCTTTCTAAGAGCCGATCATTAAACGCAATTGCAGTATCCAATTCGTCTTGATTGTCTGTGTCGATTAACATTACGGTATGGAAGTTACCATCACCGACATGCCCTACAATTGGTGATAACAAACCGGTGTCATCAATATCTTTACGTGTAGCAATAATACATTCTGCGAGTCGTGATACAGGTACACAAACATCGGTGGCCCACATGCCTGCGCCTGGGCGTAATGCCATACAAGCATATGCAGCATCGTGTCTGGCACGCCAAAGTTTGTTTTTATCTTCCTCTTTATCGCTCCATTGAAATTCACCACCGCCATTTTCTGCGGCTAGTTCTTCAACCATTTTTGCTTGTTCGATAACACCGTTGTGGGTTCCATGAAACTCTAAGAATAAGGTGGGTTTTAAGGGGTAATCTAGTTTGGAGTATTTGTTGATTGCGTCGATTTGTACTTCATCTAGAAACTCAATACGCGCAACGGGAATACCCATTTGTACGGTTTGAATTACCGTATTTACCGCACCTTCCAAAGAATCAAAATCACAGACTGCAGCAGCCATCGCTTCTGGTCTTCCGTACAAACGCACGGTTAGTTCGGTAATGATACCTAGCGTTCCTTCAGAGCCAATCATCAACTTAGTTAAATCATAACCTGCGGATGATTTGCGTGCGCGACCGCCTGTTTTTATTATTTCTCCATCTGCCATTACCACCGTTAAACCTAATACGTTTTCACGCATAGTGCCGTAACGAACCGCATTTGTGCCCGAAGCTCTGGTAGCGGCCATACCGCCAAAAGTTGCATCTGCACCAGGATCAACAGGAAAAAATAAGCCAGAAGTACGCAAGTGAGCATCGAGTTGTCTGCGCGTTAAGCCTGCTTCAACCGTTACATCCAGATCATCTTCGCTTAAGCGCAATACTTTATTCATTTCAGTGAAGTCTAAACACACCCCCCCACTTTTAGGGATAACTTGCCCTTCTAGTGATGTACCTGCTCCAAAAGGAATGATTGGACAATGATACCTAGCACAGAGCTTAACAATGCTAGAGACTTCTTCAGTGGTATGTACCATTACAACCGCATCAGGCAGTTGTGGTAGGTGATACGATTCGTCTTTACTATGTACTTCTCGACTACTGAGATTAGTACTAAAACGCTCTCCCAATAATTCTTTCAGTTCTGTAAATAAATTTTCAAGGATGTCTTGTTCAAGTTTCATTGATATGATCTTTTAATGTTTGAGATAAAGTCTACTCAGTAATCTTAGCAGAGACTATATCAACAAATTCATAGAGCCCTGATTTATTTAGTTTGAGTAATACTCCATCACCAGACGCAACACTTTGGCCTGAAATGGCAGAGATTGTTACGCTATGAGTAACCATAATAATCAATTTATTATCAGTCTCTCGTGTTGATATAAATTCCTTTAATGCTTTTAAATTCAGTCCGCGATTTTCAGTCATTTGAAAGAATGAGTTTAAAGGTGTTAATTCTTTAACTTCACCTAAGTCTAGTAACTTTGCAGTTTCTAGACATCGACACCATTGGCTAGAATAAACAGCGCTGGGTTTAATATTATTGTTTTTCAGCCATGCCCCAATCTGTTTTGATTGTTTTCGTCCTGATTCATCAAGATTACGCTGAGTACGGCAATCACCAATTTTTATGTTGTCTGGGTCACCAAAACCAGGTGCAATAGCATGACGAATCATTAATATATGACCGCCTGACTGCATGGCATTGATTAATTTTGAATTGTTTTCGGTTGCTTGAGCGCTAAAACTCAAACTTATAAATAAAATCAGATTGAAAAGACAAAGTTTTAAAAGTTGCATGTAATTATCTCTTTAAGCAAAGGAAGGGCTTTTATCAATCAAAACTCTAGCTTAATTAATAATTAGCTGCAAAAAGGCCTAAAAGTAAGGGGGTGTCTTTTAAATACAAAACAGTGTTCTTACTGTGTATTATCAAACGACCAAAATGATGCATCTCGAATCCAGAACGCATTTCTAAAACGAGGATTTATTGCTCTAAATAAAACTTCGGTAACTCCCTCGGGAATATATTCGTTTGTTCCTTCACCAGTATAGTAAGAACGAAACTTATCAAAGTTATTTTCAGGTTCTGGCTGTTTATTAGGTTTCACCCAAGTTGTACCATTATCAAATGAAACCTCTAAACTTGTTTCTCCTGTCGCATCTGGATTTGTACCAGCTGTTAATGCATTAAACCGTAATTTCGTATTTGCAGGAGTTGCTTGCTTAAACTGTAATCGAATAAATTCATTGTTATCGCCATCGGCTTTTGCAGTGCGTTGTATTGCTTTTATTATAGTAAAATGCTTACTGGGCGAAAGGTAAAAATTATCCCAATGATAAGTGTTCGGGTGACAATTACTTTGAAATGCTGCTCCTTCAAACCCATGTGGTTGCCCCGCATTGTCGCAAGACTTTGTGGTGTTATACGCATAATGCGTAAACTGCACCAATAACTCATCTGATAATTCAGGAACTATGTATTCGCCTATACAACCATTATTGTTGTCGCTGATAAAATTAGGCATACACAGAGAGACTTGATCCCATTTATCTTCCTCAACTGCCCAAACAGGAATATTGGGTGTTTTAAGAATGGTTAGGCGAAACTGTTCGCGTTTTCGATTACTGGTGACCTTGAGAAGGTCAGCATTAGGTTCGTTATTTTCAACTAAATAATCAAACATCACCTGATTATAGTTACTGTGTTTAATCACCCAATCAGCTCCTTCAGGAGCGCTACTATAAAGCGCTAACCTTTCAGGGTTTCCTGGATTAGCGATTTGGGCGCGGGTAAAAACTGCGTTCGCATCATTGGCATCAATGTAATTCCCATACTCTAAAAATTCCCCATTTTTAAGATGCATTGTTCTAAATACATTAATGCCACCCAAGATTCCAACTGCTCCTAAAGGAGAATCGTCTAGTGAAGTATTTATGTTAAAACCATTGAATGCCTTGCCGTTAGCATCTGCAACAACATCACCTTCGGGTAATTGTAAGTGTGTAAGTAAAGGCGTTAGATCTAACTGCCAATAATCACGTCCAGCGGTTCTATAAGTTGATACTTCGAATTCAACCACCCCTTTGCCTGAAGACGTATCGAGTAAATGATTAGGTGTTAAGCTCAGTTTAGAGGCGCCAGAGCCA
>CALISP010000164.1 GCA_938041705.1 uncultured Cocleimonas sp.
CCTAAATAATCATTGCTACAAAAGTTTAAACATTCTTTGCCATCAATCTTCATTATTGGATGTTGAGCTGATTGACTAACCTTCACTGAACGATAGAGATGTTGTCTCTTTCGATCAGATAAAAAGGCTTTTAAGCTGGTAGAATCATTTTTCATGATTTGATCATAAACTTTGAGCAAAAAAAAAGCACCCTGAGGCGCTTTTTAAAATTTTGATTTTTTAAGTCTACTTAAATTAAAAGTTATTTAAGCGCCTTTCTTGATGTAGAAAGTAAATTCATCACCTTCAGTTTCTGAAGATAAAAGCTCATTACCTGTTTGCTTGCAGAATGCTTCAAAGTCTTTTACTGAACCTGGGTCAGTTGCGATGATTTTTAATGTTTGTGATGCTTCCAGGGCATTTATTGCCTTTTTTGCACGTAAGATAGGTAGTGGGCAACTTAGACCGCGTGCGTCTAATTCGTCATTAAATTCACTCATTAATATTCTCCTTTTTCCTTAATATAATCTAAATACTTATTTACTTGAGGGTCAAACTATTTGGTTGTTCAACACCTATATTAGCAAACTGTAATATGCATAACTAACGATAACATCTAAGCAAGCAATCTGCACATTTTTTTATGCCATGATTTTGTAGGCTAAATCGACTACCAACAAGACATATTAGACTGTAGACTATTAGTAATCATAAACTTATCTTTTAATAAAACGCATTAAAAATACACGATGGAAATAGAATTTACAAAAATGCATGGATTGGGTAATGACTTTGTTGTCATTGATGCAATCAATCAAGATATTTCACTTAATGCAAAACAAGTGAAGTTTATTGCTGATCGTCATTTTGGTATTGGTTGTGATCAGTTATTGATGGTCGAAAAGTCCGATAGTGTTTATGCTGATTTTCGTTACCGCATTTACAATAATAATGGTGGAGAAGTTGAGCAATGTGGAAATGGTGCACGTTGTTTTGCGCAGTTTGTTCATACAGAAGGCCTAACTGATAAGACGGAAATCTCCGTTTTGACTTCTAATGGTCGTATCGTTTTAAATTTACAAGATAATGGCAATGTTACTGTCGACATGGGTTCTGCTATTTTAAATCCGCAAGATATTCCTTTTCAGGCGGACCAAATCCAGACCAGTTATGATCTTGAAATTGATAATGAAAAATTTTCATTTAGTGCTGTTTCAATGGGAAACCCCCATGCGGTATTATTAGTACCTGATGTAATGACAGCAGAGGTTGAAAGAATAGGAAGGGAGTTACAAAACCATCAATGCTTTCCAAACTCAGTGAATGTTGGCTTTATGCAAGTTATCGACTCGACTCAAGTAAAGTTGCGGGTTTATGAAAGAGGTGTGGGCGAGACTCAAGCCTGTGGAAGTGGAGCTTGTGCTGCCGTCGTAGCTGGACGAATACAAGGCTTACTTGAAGAAACAGTCGAGACGCAATTGTTAGGTGGCAATTTATCAATTCACTGGGCAGGCGATAAAAATCCAGTTATGATGACAGGGGCTACATCGACTGTTTTTAAAGGCAAAATAATAATTTAAAACCTTTATAAACAATGGTTTATTAAACAAGGAAATCAGAATGGGTTCAGAAGGCAGCAAAGAACGCAGCAATCAAAGTGATAAAGAAAATGATTCTATAATTGCCGATGCAATGATGGATGAAAGTATTATCGCCAAATACCTCAGTTCACATCCTGATTTCTTTCAGCGTCATTCTGATTTATTAGCCAATATTCAAGTCCCTCATGGTGCTGGTACCGCCTCTTTAATTGAAAGACAAGTTGCGATTTTACGTGAAAAAAGTCGAGACCTTGAAGAGCAACTCAATGGTCTAATTCGTACTGCCCGCGGTAATGAGCAAATTGTAACGCGCCTACAGCGCTTCACTTTAGAACTAATGCGCGCTGATGGTATTGATGATGTTATCGCTACTTGCCAAGAAGTATTACGAGAAGACTTCAATGCAGATTTTGTGACACTAAAAATTATTGGTGGTGATGACACCATGCATTTTGTTGATCCTAGTAATAAAAACCTAAAAAGCTTTGATAACCTATTCAAAAGTAAAAGACCTATCTGTGGTCGCTTGAATGAAGAGCAACAAAGTTTCTTGTTTGATAAAAATGCAGATATTGTTAATTCAACAGCTTTAGTGCCGTTATCAGGAGCCGAAAAATTAGGTATATTAGCGCTTGGTAGCAGGGATGAAGCTCGCTTCCACCCTGGTATGGGTACAGTGTTTATAAGCCACCTCGGTGAACTTATTGCAACAAGTATTACGTATCATACAAAATCGTAAGACTATACTCTTTACAATTACTCTGAGGCTACTGTGAAACAAGCAATCTCATTTACTGAGCAGTTCACAGATTATTTACAATACGAAAAACAATACTCCACTCATACTCTAAGTGGTTATCAACGTGACTTAAATCAGTTTCAAGTTTGGCTTAAAAAGAACCAATGCGACTCAATCCTAGATGCTGATAACCTCCATATCCGTAATTGGGTAGCAGCACAGCATCGACAAGGCTTAGGTAGTCATACGTTACAACGTAAGCTTTCATCACTTCGAAGTTTTTATAATTTCTTAATTCGTAAACGCTTACTCAAAAATAATCCTGCATTAGATATTCGTGCACCTAAAGCGGCTAAGAAACTACCCGACACATTAGATACAGATACGCTTACTCAATTGTTAAACATTCCTGCTGATAGTATTTTGGCGATTCGAGATAGAGCGATTATGGAATTGTTTTATTCATCAGGCTTGCGCTTATCTGAATTGGCAAACCTAGATTTAGAAAGTATTGATCTCGATGAAAAGTCATTACGTGCTATCGGGAAAGGTAATAAAGAGCGCCTATTGCCTGTAGGTAGAAAAGCTATTGAAGCGATAGAATTATGGCTCAATAAACGCACAGATATGGCAAATATAAACGAGAAGGCATTGTTTGTAAGCATGCGGGGCAAGCGAATTAGTACACGTTCAATTCAACAACGTTTAAACTATTGGCGCAAGAAACAAGGATTAGAACAGCATATTCATCCACATAAACTGCGTCACTCATTTGCCAGTCATATATTAGAATCATCTGGTGACTTACGTGCTGTTCAGGAGTTATTAGGGCATGCTGATATAAGTACCACGCAGATTTATACACATTTAGACTTTCAACACCTCGCGAATGTATACGATAAAGCGCATCCTCGAGCGAGAAAGAAAAAGTAGAATAGTCTAAAAAGACACCTCCCCACTTTTGGGTAGTTTTATCTATTAGCAACTAATTCATAGGAGTTTATTTAAATCATGACTTCAAAAGACAAGCGATTAGATAGGATAAAGAGTAGTGATGTCAGAAATACACTACAACTTTATCCAGATAACATTCAAAATAGAATATTGACCATACGACAAGCTATCTTTGACTTGTCCTCAGAGAATTCTGATATAGGTGATATTGAGGAAACACTGAAATGGGGTGAGCCAAGTTATTTGGCTAAATCAGCAAGTACTGTCAGACTTGCATGGAAAAAATCTATTCCAGATAAATATGGAGTTTATTTTAATTGTAAAAGTAAATTGATCGATACATTTAAAGAATTATATCCGACTATTTTTGTCTACGATGGAAATAGGGCTATAATTTTAGATGTGGCTAAGGATATTCCTGAGGAATTAAATCAGTGTTTACTATTAGCTTTGACTTATCACAAAGTAAAATATCTCAATTTATTATGTGCATAAATAACTTGAGCTTGATGTAATGATTCTGTTAGAATCCCCGCTCTTCGATTTTATCGAACACAATATTAATTATATCGCTTGTATTTCAATTTAAATATGAGTGATAACTAAAGACAAAGAGAGTATCTTCCAATGAAGCCAGAAATACATCCAGACTACAACCAAGTGGTTTTTCAAGATCTTGCGAGTGACTTTAAAATCCTTACACGTTCAACTCTTTCATCTGGTGAGACTATCAAATGGGAAGATGGCAACGAGTATCCATTAATCAAAATTGATATTTCAAGTGAATCTCACCCGTTTTATACTGGTAAGCAAAATACAAATACTACAGCTGGCGCGATTGATAAGTTTAACAATCGTTACGGTAAAAAATAATCATATAGCGATTCTTTTGCTAAATAGTTATTTTAAAAAAGCACTCTTTAAGAGTGCTTTTTTTGCGCTCGTATTTATAGGATATAGCTCGATTGCCAATGCATCGTCATGTCAGTTAGTGCAGCAATCAAAGGTTGAGAAAGCTACCGTTAAATGGGTTTATGACGGCGATACGCTCTTAGTAACCGATGCGAATGGCAACAATAAACGTAAAATTCGTATTATCGGAATAGATACACCTGAGGTAAAACATCACCAGCAAAAAGCTCAGCAATATGGAGCTAAGGCTCGAGAAGAACTGAGAGTTCTGCTTAAGGACGCCAATTATCAAATATTTTTAGAATTTGATAAGGAAAAATATGACAGATATAAGCGTCAATTGGCACATGTAACACTAACGGATGGTACAAATATCTCAGAGTGGTTATTGCAACGAGGCTTCGCAAAGACTTTAATTATTCCTCCTAATGTTAAATACGCAAACTGTTATAAAGCCTCTGAACGTCAAGCACAGCAAAAGAAATTAAGACTCTGGAAGCTAAAAGCAAACCGAATTAAAACCTTTGATGAATTAAAATCTAAAACAAAAGGCTATGTACGTTTAAAAGGAAAAGTCACAAAATTTAAGAAGCAAAAGAAAACAATTTTTTTTGAATTTGAAAGCAAAAATAAAAATCCAATTCAAATTAGGATCAAGAAGAAGAATTTACGCTATTTTAAAGGATTAGATCCTGATAAATTAGTTGATCAAGAAATGATTGTTTCAGGTATTCTGAAAAGTAAAAAAGGTAAAAGGACGATTACCCTCAGTCATTCATCACAACTTGAACGTTTGTCGGCGATAAAAACAAACAATTTGAAGAGCAATGTAAATAAACATATCTCCTCAACGGTAAAATGGAGTACAAAATAATGAGTCTTTCGGTTTTATTACCTAAGAGTTTTAAATCGCAATTAAAAGTATTGCGTAATGGATTTTTAATTATTGCCGTTTTGAGCTTAATCGGTTGTTCTACAAATCCTGTAACGGGGAAAAAAGACTTTAGCTTGATCAATAAAGATCAAGAGCTAGCTATGGGAAAACAAGCTCATAGCAGTATCATGAAACAAAAAAAGCCTCTCAGAAATGCAAAAATCCAAGCGTATGTTAATAATATTGGCCAACAACTAGCCAAACAAAGTCATCGTAAAGATATTCGTTATACTTTTACAGTATTAGATGACCCAAGCGTAAATGCGTTTGCACTGCCTGGAGGTTATATTTACATTACAACCGGAATAATGGCTTATCTCAATTCAGAAGGTGAGCTCGCTGGAGTATTAGGTCACGAGATTGGTCATGTAACTGCTAGACATGGTGTGAAACAGCAAAGTGCAGGTATGGCTAGCTCTATCTTATTAAGTGTTCTTGCTAAACAAACAGGTGGTTCTGGCAGCGAATTTGGTAATCTAAATAAAGCGCTTCTGAGTGGTTATGGTCGCGATCATGAATTACAAGCAGATAGACTAGGTGCAGAATATTTAGCTCGTATCGGCTTCTCTCCAAAAAACATGAGTGATG